>CALJUI010000374.1 GCA_937975735.1 uncultured Rubrivivax sp. | reverse complement strand
TGAGCTACGAGGACGTCTGCGGCAAGGGCGCCAAGCAGATCCCGTTCGCGCAGGTCGAGGTCGCGCGCGCCGCCGAGTACTCCGGCGAGGACAGCGAGATGACGCTGCACGTGCACCGCACGCTGTGGCCGCAGCTCGAGAAGGAACCTTCGCTGCGCAAGGTCTACCAGGACATCGAGATGCCGGCGGCGATCGTGCTGCAGCGCATCGAGCGCCACGGCGTGCTGATCGACCCCGCGGTGCTGGCCGCGCAGAGCCAGGCGCTCGCCGAACGCATGGTCGCGCTCGAGCAGGAGGCCTATGCGATCGCCGGCCAGCCCTTCAACCTCGGCAGCCCGAAGCAGATCGGCGAGATCCTGTTCGGCCAGCTCGGCCTGCCGGTGCAGAAGAAGACCGCCAGCGGCGCGCCGTCCACCGACGAAGGCGTGCTCGAGGCGCTGGCCGCCGACTACCCGCTGCCGGCCAAGATCCTCGAGCACCGCAGCCTGGCCAAGCTCAAGGGCACCTACACCGACAAGCTGCCGCTGATGGTGAACCCAGAGACCGGGCGCGTGCACACCAACTACGCGCAGGCGGTGGCGGTGACCGGGCGCCTGGCCAGCAACGACCCGAACCTGCAGAACATCCCGATCCGCACGCCGGAAGGCCGGCGCGTGCGCGAGGCCTTCGTCGCGCCGCCGGGGCACCGGCTGCTCAGCGCCGACTACAGCCAGATCGAATTGCGCATCATGGCCCACATCAGCGCCGATCCCGGCCTGCTGCGTGCCTTCGGCGAAGGCATCGACGTGCACAAGGCGACCGCCAGCGAGGTCTTCAACGTGCCGGTGGACCAGGTCAGCAGCGAGCAGCGCCGCTACGCCAAGGTCATCAACTTCGGCCTGATCTACGGCATGGGCGCGTTCGGGCTGGCAAGCAACCTGGGCATCGAGCAGAAGGCCGCGAAGGACTACATCGAGCGCTACTTCGAGCGCTTCGCCGGCGTGCGCCGCTACATGGACGAGACGCGCGCGCTGGCCGCCGAGCGCGGCTACGTCGAGACCCTGTTCGGCCGCCGCATCGTGCTGCCCGAGATCCGCGGCGGCAACGGCCCGCGCCGCGCCGCCGCCGAGCGCCAGGCGATCAACGCGCCGATGCAGGGCACCGCCGCCGACCTGATCAAGCTCGCGATGATCGCGGTGCAGAAGACGCTCGACGACGAGCGGCGGGCGACGCGGATGATCATGCAGGTGCACGACGAACTGGTGTTCGAGGTGCCCGAGGCCGAGCTCGACTGGGCCCGCGAGACGGTGCCGCGGCTGATGGCCGGCGTGGCCGAGCTGAAGGTGCCGCTGCTGGCCGAAGTGGGCGTGGGCGCAAACTGGGAAGAGGCGCATTGAGCGGCGAACGCAAGGCGCCGGCGCCGGCGGCGCAGGCCCTCGGCCTGCTCGGCTGGCTGGGCCTCGTCTACGCCGCTGCCGCGCTCGGCGGCTGGGCGTCGGCCAGCGCCGGCGACTTCTACCGGGACCTGGTGCGGCCCGCCTGGGCGCCGCCGGGCAGGCTGTTCGGCCCGGTGTGGACGGTGCTGTACACGCTGATGGGCGTGGCCGCGTGGCGGGTCTGGCGCCGCGCGGGCATCGCCGGGGCGCGCGGGGCGCTGGGGCTGTTCGTCGCCCAGCTCGCCGCCAACGCGCTGTGGACCTGGCTTTTCTTCGTCTGGCGGCTCGGCGCGCTGGCATTCGCCGAGATCGTGAGCCTGGCGCTGCTGATCGCCGCCACCGCGCTCGCCTTCGGCCGCATCGACCGGCTGGCGGCGGCGCTGCTGCTGCCCTACCTGGCGTGGGTGGGCTTCGCGGCGGCGCTGTCGTTCGCGATCTGGCGGCTGAACCCGGGCCTGCTCGGATGAAGGCCGCGGTCTACGAGCGCTATGGCCCGCCCGAGGTGCTGTCGTTGCGCGATTTGCCGACGCCGCAGCCCAAGCACGGCGAAGTGCTGATCCGTGTGCATGCCGCCAGCGTGTCGTCGGCCGACTGGCGGGCGCGCAGCCTCGTGATGCCGCGTGGCTTCGGCGCGATCGGCCGGCTGGTCTTCGGGTGGCGCCGGCCGCGCCAGCCAATCCTGGGGACCGAACTCTCCGGCGTGATCGAGGCGGTGGGCCCGGGCGTCGAGGGCGTTCGGCCCGGCGACGCGGTGGTCGCTTTCCCCGGCGCGCGGATGGGCTGCCACGCTGAATTCCGCTGCCTGCCGGCGGAGTCGGTGGTGCCGAAGCCGGCCCGTCTGAGCCACGCGCAGGCCGCCGCGCTGTGCTTCGGCGGCGTCACGATGCTCGACTTCTTCCGCCGCGCCGGCCTGAAGGCCGGCGAGCGCGTGCTGGTCAATGGCGCCAGCGGCACGGTCGGCAGCGCCGCGGTGCAATTGGCCCGCCATGCCGGCGCCGAGGTCGCCGCGGTGTGTCGCGGGGAGAACGCCGAACTGGCGCGCAGCCTGGGCGCCGACGCGGTGATCGACTACACCGCGCAGGACCCCTTCGCCGGCGGCCCGCGCTACGACCTGATCGTCGACACGGTCGGCAACGCGCCTTTCTCCCGCAGCGCGGGCGCGCTGCGGCCGGGCGGCCGCCTGCTGGCCCTGGTGAGCAGCCTGCCGGAACTGCTGAAGTCGCCCTGGCCCGGCCTGGTCGGCGACCGCCGGGTGATTGCCGGGCCGGCTGCCGAACGCCTTGCCGACGTGCAGGCGATCTGCGCCCTGGCCGAGGCGGGCCACTTCACGCCGGTGATCGACCGGGTGCTGCCGCTGGCCGAGGTGCGCGCGGCGCATGCGCATGTCGACGGCGGCCACAAGCGCGGCAGCGTCGTGCTGACCATGGTCGCGGGGCAGGCGTAGCATCGCGCGTTAACGCCCAACGAACGAGACGATGGTCAGCCCCCCGGTCAACATCAACGACGTGCCGCAGGCGCTTCAGCTGGCGCTCGGCCCGGCCTTCCTGCTGACGGCGATCGCCGGCCTGCTCAACGTGATGACCGGCCGGCTCGCGCGCATCATCGACCGTGGCCGGCAGCTGACCGAAAGCGAGATGGCGGTCGACGCCGACGTGCAGGCCGTGGTGCAGGGCGAACTGCGCGGGCTGGAACGTCGGCGCCGGCTCGCCGGGGCGGCGATCACCGCCTGCACGACCTCGGCCCTGCTGGTGTGCATGATCATTCCCGCGCTGTTCCTCGAGGCGCTTCTGGAACTGCCGCTGAAGTGGCTCGTCGGGGTGCTGTTCACCGCCGCCACGGCGGCGCTGGTGGTCGGGCTGGCCTCCTTCGTCCGCGAGGTCCGGCTCGCGACGCGGACCGTGCGCATCCCGCTGGGCCGACTGCTCCCCTGAGCGGGCCGACATGAAGGAGCTGCCGATGGCCAAGGGTTACTGGATCGCACGCATCGACGTCGACGACCTGGACGAGTACAGGCGCTACGTCGCGGCGAACGCCGAGCCGCTGGCCGCCTACGGCGCGCGCTTCCTGGCGCGCGGCGGCGCCTTCCACGCCGTCGAAGGCCAGTCCCGCAGCCGCAACGTGGTCATCGAGTTCCCCAGCCTGCAGGCGGCGCTGGACTGCTACCACTCGCCGGCCTACCAGGCGGCGATCGCGCTGCGCACGCCGGTGTCGCGTGGCGAGGTGGTCATCGTCGAGGGCTACGACGGGCCGCAGCCCGCTTGAACGGCGCCCGAACGCACTCGTCGGCGCATACTCGGGCATGGCCATTCCCCATCTGCAGGCCGGGCAGGGCGTCGACGTGGGCCCCTACGGCGAAGCGCTGTCGCGGCAGCAGACGCACGCGGTGTTCAAGTCCGCCGACCTCGAACTGCTGCGCCTGGTGCTGCCGCGTGGCAAGTCGCTGCCGCCGCACCGGGTGCCGGGCGAGATCACCATCCAGTGCATCGAAGGACGGCTCGAGGTCAGCACGCCCGATGGCCGCCACCCGCTGGCGGCCGGTCAGCTGCTCTACCTCGAGCGCGACGTCGAGCACGGCGTGCAGGCGATCGACGACGCGTCGGCGCTGGTGACGATCGCGCTGAAGCCGGCGCGCTAGCGATGCCCGATGGGCCTGCCGACGATCCGTTCGACCTTGAACGATTCGTCGCCGCTCAGGCGGCGGTCTACGACACGGCCCTCGCCGAACTGCGCCGCGGCCGCAAGACCACGCACTGGATCTGGTACGTGCTGCCGCAGCTGCGCGGGCTGGGCCGCAGCGGGCGCGCGCGGCACTTCGGCCTGAGCGGGCTCGCCGAAGCGCGGGCCTACCTGGCGCATCCGCTGCTCGGCCCGCGGCTGCACGAGTGTGTGGCCGCGCTGTTGACGCTGCCGGACACGACGGCGGTCGCGGTGCTGGGCGAGGTCGACGCGCTGAAGCTGCGCTCCTGTCTGACGCTGTTCGAGGCGGCCGCCGGCGCGTCGGGCTCGGACTTCGAGCGTGCGCTGATCCGGTACTTTGGCGGCCGCCGCGACGAGCGCTCCCTCTGTCTGCTCGCCCTGCCGCCGCCGGTCTGACGATCCGGGACAATCGCGGGTTCGATTCCGATCCCGATCCGACCGCCCACGATGCCCGACCTGTTCGACGACCTGCCTGCCCCCGCTGCCCCGATCGACGACCCCGACGCGCTGACGCTCGCCCGCTACGCCGAGCGCGCCTACCTCGAGTACGCCCTCTCGGTCGTCAAGGGCCGGGCCCTGCCCGACGTCTGCGACGGCAACAAGCCGGTGCAGCGGCGCATCCTGTACGCGATGCAGCGCATGGGCCTGGGCCACGGCGCCAGCGGCGCGCCGAAGCCGGTGAAGAGCGCGCGCGTCGTCGGCGACGTGCTCGGCCGCTTCCACCCGCATGGCGACCAGGCGGCCTACGATGCGCTGGTGCGCATGGCGCAGGACTTCAGCCAGCGCTACCCGCTGATCGACGGCCAGGGCAATTTCGGCAGCCGCGACGGCGACGGCGCCGCGGCGATGCGCTACACGGAGGCGCGGCTGGCGCCGATCGCCCGCCTGCTGCTCGACGAGCTCGACGAAGGCACGGTCGACTTCCAGCCCAACTACGACGGCTCGACCGAGGAGCCCCGGCAGCTGCCGGCGCGCCTGCCCTTCGTGCTGCTCAACGGGGCCAGCGGCATCGCGGTCGGCCTGGCCACCGAGGTGCCGAGCCACAACCTGCGCGAGGTCGCGGCGGCGGCGGTGGCGCTGATCCGCAACGAGCGCCTGAGCGACGACGAGCTCTTCGCGCTGCTGCCGGGCCCCGACTTCCCCGGCGGCGGCCAGCTCATCAGCGCCGAGGCCGAGATCCGGGCCGCCTACGCCGCCGGCCGCGGCAGCCTGAAGGTGCGCGCGCGGTGGTCGATCGAGGATTTGGCGCGCGGGCAGTGGCAGTTGGTCGTCCATCAGCTGCCGCCGGGCACCAGCGCGCAGAAGGTGCTGGAGGAGATCGAGGAGCTGACCAACCCGAAGGTCAAGGTGGGCAAGAAGTCGCTGAGCGCCGAACAGCAGCAGATGAAGGCCGGCGTGCTGGCGCTGCTCGACGCGGTGCGCGACGAATCCGGCCGCGACGCGCCGGTGCGGCTGGTCTTCGAGCCGAAGAGCCGCACGGTCGACCAGCAGTCGCTGGTCAACCTGCTGCTGGCGCACACCAGCCTCGAGTCGAGCGTGTCGGTCAACCTGACGATGATCGGCCTGGACGGGCGGCCGACGGCCAAGAGCCTGCGCCAGATCCTCGTCGAGTGGGTCCAGTTCAGGCAGGCCACCGTCGCCCGGCGCAGCCGGCACCGGCTCGAGAAGGTGCTGGACCGGATCCACGTGCTCGAGGGCCGGCAGCTGGTGCTGCTGAACATCGACGAGGTGATTCGCATCATCCGCAGCGCCGACGAGCCCAAGCCGGCGCTGATCGAGCGCTTCGCGCTGTCCGAGCGGCAGGCCGAGGACATCCTCGAGATCCGGCTGCGCCAGCTGGCGCGGCTGGAGGCGATCAAGATCGAGCAGGAACTGTCGTCGCTGCGCGACGAGCGCAAGAAGCTCGAGGACATCCTGGCCAGCCCGGCGGCACTGAAGCGCACGCTGGTCAAGGAGATCGAGGCCGACGCGAAGGCCCATGGCGACGAGCGGCGCACCTTGATCCAGGCCGAGCGGCGTGCGGTCGCCGAGGTCAAGGTGGTCGACGAGCCGGTGACCGTGGTGATCAGCCTGAAGGGCTGGGCACGGGCGCTGAAGGGCCACGAGGTCGACCCGGCCACGCTCGCCTTCAAGGCCGGCGACGGCCTCTACGGCGTGTTCCCCTGCCGCAGCGTCGACCCGCTGATCGTGTTCGGCAGCAACGGCCGGGTCTACAGCGTGCCGGTGGCCTCGCTGCCGGGCGGGCGCGGCGACGGCCAGCCGATCACGTCGATGATCGAACTGGAGTCCGGTACCCAGCCGGCGCACTACTTCGCCGCCGAGCCCGGCCGGCGTCTGGTGCTCGCCGGCACGGGCGGCTTCGGGCTGATCGCCCAGCTGGGCGATCTGGTCGGCCGCCAGCGTGCCGGCAAGACCTTTCTCGCGCTCGAGGCGGGCGAGCATCCGCTGCCGCCGGCGGCGCTGCCGGCCGACGATCTGGCCGGGCCGCAGCTGGCCTGCCTGTCGCTGTCGGGCCGGCTGCTGGTCTACGGCGTCGACGAACTGAAGCATCAGCCCAAGGGCGGCCGCGGGTTGACGCTGATGGACCTGGACGAGAAGGACGCGCTGGTCAGCGTCGCGGCCTTCACGCAGGGCGTCGTGCTGCAGGGCAGCGGGCGCGGCGGCAAGGCCAAGGAGGAGACGCTGAAGGGTGCCGCGCTGGCCGCATTCGCGGGCAGGCGCGCGCGCAAGGGCAAGGCGGTCGGATCCTGGAAGCCGCAGCGGGTGCAGCCGCTGGCGTGAGTTCGTTCACGACGGCGGCCGGCCCAGGCCGCCGCCCCCCGGGGCCGGGGGATGACCGACCCGGTCCGGCACCGAAGAATCGCCCCCGACAAGCGTGGACCCATCCCGGTCGCGCGAGAACGTTGGGAACCTCTGAAGTGAACAAGACTCTCGTCGTGCGGGCCATGCTCGGCGCCGCGCTGGCTTCTGCCACGATCGCCGCGCAGGCCGCAGCCGTCACTCTGACCGGCTGGACCTTCGGCACCGGCCACCACGTCGGTACCAGCGCGCCGGCCTTCGGCGGCCGCGCCGGCGGCTTCACCGGCACACTGTCAGGCGCCGGCGCCTTCGACACCACCGACTTCGACACCTACTGCGTGGAGCTGACCGAGTACTTCAGCTTCAGCGCCACGCCGATGCTGGGCTACGACGTGGTCAGCGGTACGGTCTACTTCGGCGTCGACAGGTCCGAGCGCATCGGCAAGCTGGTGACCTACGTCAACGCAAACCCGGGCGCGGTGAACACCTCGGCGAAGTCGACCTCGATGCAGCTGGCGCTGTGGAACCTGATCTACGACAGCGACCTGTCGCTGGCCACCGGCGCGTTCCGCGACACCAGCGGCTACGCGGCCTACGCCAGCACCTTGCTGGTCGCCTCGCAGGCGCTGTCGGCGAGCGCGGTCGACGTGTTCGCGCTGAGCAAGGCCGGCAAGCAGGACTTCCTGCTGACTGCCTCGCGGGTGCCCGAACCCGGCACGCTGGCGCTCGGCGGCCTGGCGCTGGCCGGCCTGGCAGCGCTGCGCCGCCGGCGCCCGCGATAGCTCGCTGCGGCGTTGCTTTTTCGCGGCAGCGGTCACGCACGGCCGCGGCGTGTGCCGCCTCGGTGCGCGGCTTCGGGCGTAGACTGACCGGACAACGACGACGGGCTGCGGCACGTGCCGGGGTTCGGTCAGGAGACAGCCGCCTTGCAGCCCACCGACGTGGCCGACCCGGCCTACTTCCACAAGGTCGTCGACTGCCAGTGGGCCTGCCCCGCCCATACCCCGGTGCCGGAATACATCCGGCTGATCGCGCAGGGTCGCTACGACGACGCCTACATGGTCAACTGGGTCAGCAACGTCTTCCCCGGCGTGCTCGGCCGCACCTGCGACCGGCCCTGTGAACCGGCCTGCCGGCGCGGACGGGTCGAACAGTCCAACCAGAGCCAGCCCGAGCCGGTGGCGATCTGCCGCTTGAAGCGCGTCGCCGCCGACTTCAAGGGCGCCGGCATCACGGCGAGGATGCCGAAGGCGCCGCCGGCCAACGGCCGGCGCATCGCCTGCGTCGGCGCCGGACCAGCCTCGCTGACCGTCGCGCGCGACCTCGCGGCGCAGGGCTACGCGGTCACCGTCTACGACGGCGAGGCGCGTGCCGGCGGCTTCATCCGTACGCAGATTCCGCGCTTCCGGCTGCCCGAGTCGGTGATCGACGAGGAGGTCGGCTACGTCGTCGACCTGGGCGTGGACTTCCGCAGCGGCGAGCGCATCGGGTCGATGAAGGCGCTGCTGGCCGAGGGCTTCGACGCCGTCTTCGTCGGCTGCGGGGCGCCGCGCGGACGCGACCTCGACCTGCCCGGCCGGCGGGACGCGGCGGCGTCGATCCACGTCGGCATCGACTGGCTGGCTTCGGTGTCGTTCGGCCACGTGACCCATGTCGGCCGCCGCGTGATCGTGCTCGGCGGCGGCAACACCGCGATGGACTGCTGCCGCTCGGCGCGGCGACTCGGCGCAGACAGCGTCAAGGTCGTCGTGCGCTCCGGCTTCGACGAGATGAAGGCCTCGCCGTGGGAGAAGGAGGACGCGCAGCACGAAGGCATCCCGATCATCAACTGCCACGTGCCGGTGGCCTTCCTGCACGAGGGCGGGCGCCTGACCGGCATGCGTTTCCAGATCGTCGAGCCGGTGTTCGACGGCAAGGGCAGGCGCACGCTGGTGCCCACCGGCGAGCCCGACGTGGTGATCGACTGCGACGAGGTGCTGATCGCGGTCGGCCAGGAGAACGCGTTCCCGTGGATCGAGCGCGACAGCGGCATCCAGTTCGACCAATGGGGGCTGCCGGTGCTGGATCCGCAAACCTTCCAGTCGTCGCTGCCGCGCGTGTTCTTCGGCGGCGACGCGGCCTTCGGGCCGAAGAACATCATCACCGCGGTCGCCCACGGGCACGAGGCGGCGGTGTCGATCGATCGCCTGCTGCAGGGCGAGGACCCGCGCCGGCGACCGCCGCCGACGGTCAACCTCGTGTCGCAGAAGATGGGCATCCACGAGTGGAGCTTCGACAACGCGGTCAGCCACGACCTGCGCTTCAAGGTGCCCTGGGCCGCCGCGGAGAAGGCCCTGGCCAGCATCCAGGTCGAGGTCGAGCTCGGCTTCGACACGGCGACCGCGTTCAAGGAGGCCGGGCGCTGCCTGAACTGCGACGTGCAGACCGTCTTCACCGACCGCCTGTGCATCGAGTGCGACGCCTGCGTCGACATCTGCCCGATGGACTGCATCAGCTTCACCGTCAACGGCGACGAGGCCGACCTGCGGGGTCGGCTGAAGGCGCCGTCGACCAACCTCGCGCAGTCGCTGTACGTCAGCGCGCCGCTGAAGACCACGCGCGTGATGGTCAAGGACGAGGACATGTGCCTGCACTGCAGCCTGTGCGCCGAGCGCTGCCCGACCGGCGCCTGGGACATGCAGAAGTTTCTGCTCCAGACGACGCAGGCTGGCCCCGGCTGCCGCGACCGGCGAGCCGAGCCGCAAGGGGTGCCGGCATGAGGCGCATCGAGGCGGTCAACGACTTCGTCGTCAAGTTCGCCAACGTCAACGGCTCGGGCTCGGCGTCGGCCAACGAGCTGTTCGCGAAGGCCATCCTGCGCATGGGCGTGCCGGTGAGCCCGCGCAACATCTTCCCGAGCAACATCCAGGGCCTGCCGACCTGGTACGAGGTGCGCGTCAGCGAGCGCGGCTGGCTCGGCCGGCGTGGCGGCATCGACATGATGGTCGCGATGAACCCGCAGACCTGGGCCCAGGACGTTGCCGAGGTCGAGAGCGGCGGCTACCTGTTCCACGACAGCACGCGGCCGCTGCCCGCCGCCGGCCTGCGCGAGGACATCCACGTGATCGGCATGCCGGTCACCGAGATCTGCAATGCCACCTACGAGGATCCGCGCCAGCGCACGCTGTTCAAGAACATCATGGTGCTGGGAGCGCTGTCGGCGCTGATGGACGTCGACGCGGCGGTCATCGAGGGCCTGTTCGGCGAGCAGTACAAGGGCAAGGAGCGGCTGCTCGATTCCAACGTGCAGGCGCTGCACGCCGGCCGCGACTTCGCCCGCGAACACCTGCTGCCGCCGCACGGCCCCGGCATGGGCCTGCGTGTGAAGCGCGCCGACGCGGTCGGCGAGCGCATCTTCGTCGACGGCAACAGCGCTGCTGCGCTGGGCTGCGTGTACGGCGGCGCCACGGTCTGCGCCTGGTACCCGATCACGCCGTCCTCTTCCGTCGCCGAGGCGTTCCAGCAGTACTGCGCCAGGCACCGCCACGACCCGCAGACGAAGGAAGCGCGCTACGCCATCGTGCAGGCCGAGGACGAGATCGCATCGATCGGCATCATCACCGGCGCCGGCTGGAACGGCGCGCGCGCCTTCACCGCGACCTCCGGGCCCGGCGTGTCGCTGATGACCGAGTTCATCGGCCTGGCCTACTTCGCCGAGATTCCGCTGACGATCATCGACGTGCAGCGCGGCGGCCCGTCCACGGGCATGCCCACGCGCACGCAGCAGGCCGACCTGACGGCCGCCGCCTACGCCTCGCACGGCGACACCAAGCACGTGCTGCTGCTGCCGATGGACCCGCACGAGTGCTTCGAGTTCGCCGCCACGGCGCTGGACCTGGCCGACCGGCTGCAGACGCCGGTGTTCCTGATGACCGACCTCGACATCGGCATGAACCAGCGCCTGGCCGAGCCCTTCGCCTGGCGCGACGACCGCCGCTACGACCGCGGCAAGGTGATGAGCGCCGAGGAGCTCGAGGCCGGCCGCGAGTTCGGCCGCTACAAGGACGTCGACGGCGACGGCATCCCCTGGCGCACCTTGCCCGGCACGCACAAGACCAAGGGCGCCTACTTCACCCGCGGCACCACGCGCGACCCCTATGCGCGCTACTCCGAGGCCGGGCCCGACTACCTGTACAACGTCGAGCGGCTGCTGAAGAAGTTCGCCACCGCGGCGACGCTGGTGCCGCCACCGGTGCTGCGCCCGGCCGCCTCCGCCACGCCGCTGGGCGTGCTGTACTTCGGCTCGACGGCGCCCGCGATGGACGAGGCGCTCGAGGCGATGGCCGCCGAGGGCCTGCACCTCGACGCGATGCGGCTGCGCGCCTTTCCGTTCCCGGCCAGCGTGAAGGACTTCATCGACGCGCACGACACGGTCTTCGTCGTCGAGCAGAACCGGGACGCGCAGATGCGCACGATGCTGGTCAACGAGTTCGAACTCGATCCGCGGCGCCTGGTGCCGGTGCTGCATTTCGACGGCACGCCGATCACCGCGCGCTTCATCGCCCGCACGATCCTCGCCAAGGCGCCCCCGCCGGCGTCGAAGAAGCGCAGCCGGCGCCGGCCGGCCGGGGAGCACGCATGACCTACATCGCCAAGCCGCGGCTGCACCACCCGACGCTGACGAAGAACCGCGTCGGCTACACCCGCCGGGACTACGAGGGGAGGATCAGCACCCTGTGCGCCGGTTGCGGCCACGACTCGATCTCGGCGGCCATCGTGCAGGCCTGCTGGCAGCTCGACATCGAGCCGCACCGCGTCGCCAAGCTCTCGGGCATCGGCTGCAGCAGCAAGACGCCGGACTACTTCCTCGGCGCCAGCCACGGCTTCAACACCGTGCACGGCCGCATGCCCAG
>CALJUI010000373.1 GCA_937975735.1 uncultured Rubrivivax sp. | reverse complement strand
GGCGTGCCGCTGAAGGTCATCGTCGCGGCGTCGAAGGCGAGCCAGGACGGCAGCGTCGCACCGGAGGCCAGCGTCGCCGAATGGCTCAGCACGTCGCCGGCGTCGATGTCGCCGAAGCTCCCCGGCGGCACCGCATGGATGAAGGCCACGCCCTGCGTCGCCGACTGGTCGAGCAGCGGCTGGATCAGCTGCGGCGCGTCGTTGACCGGGTTCACGACGATGCCGGCCTGGGCCAGCGCGGCGCTGAAGGCGGTCGTGCCGCCGTTCGCGCTGGCGTCGGCGATCGCGCCGACGAGGCCGCCGCCGGTCTGGTCCCAGGCGCGGAAGCTCAGGCCGGCGGCGACGCTGCCGTTCCAGTCCGGATTCGGCACGAAGCGCACCAGCGATGCGGCGTCGAGCAGCCGCGCCGAGGTCTCGCCGACGCCGGCCAGCGCGAACCAGCTGGAGCCGCCGTCGGTCGAGTACTGCCAGCCGCCGTTCGCATTGTCGACCGCGGTCACCGCGATGCCGGCCTTGGCGCCGCTGTCGGCGTCGCCGACGTGGCCGGCGATGAGCACCGACACCAGCGTGCCGGCGGGGCTGGTGGCGTCCTCGTCGACCGCCGCCAGCGGATTGCTGCCCGTCAGCACCGGGGCGTCGTTGACGGCGACGACCGCCAGCCCGAAGTGCCGCGCGGCGCTGTCGGCGATGCCGTCGTTGACGGTGAGGGTCAGCGTGCGCGGCGCCGTCGACGGTGCGTCGCTCGTGTTCAGGTAGCTCACGGTGCGCAGCGCGGCCTGCCACTCGGCGACGGTCGCGGTCTGCCCGGCCGAGGTCAGGGTGAGCACGCCGGCGCTGTAGCTGCCGCTGATGTTGCCCATGCCGCCGGTGTTCGCGAACAGCAGCTGGTCCTGCGCGCCGGCGTAGCCCGCGCCGATGCGGATGCGCGCCGAGGCCAGCGTAGGATGGTCGACGTCGATGACGATCAGGCCCGGGTCGAGCACCAGCGGGGCCGCGTTCTCCACGTAGCTGATGTCGGTCTGCGACTGCAGCACGATCGGGATCGCGTCGACGATGACGTTGATGTCGACCGCGCCGACGGCCTGCTTAGGGCCGCCGCTGCCGGTGTTGCCGAGGTCGTCGACGGTGACGTCGATGCGCGCGACGCCGGAGACCAGCGCGGAAAAGCTCGTGCCGTCGAGCGCCGCGTTGATCGCCGCCAGGCTGCCGAGGAAGGTCATCGTCGCCTCGCCGCTGCCGGTGCCGACGAGGAAGGTCAGGCCGGTGGTCTGGCCGAGCGTGAGCAGGCCGTTCGTCGCCAGCAGCGTGACGCGCAGGCTGGCCGCGCCGGCATCGACGTCGGCGACCGTGATCGGATTGCCGTTGGCCGCCGACAGCACCAGCGGCGTCGGCTGCGGCGTCGCCTGCGTGCCCGGCAGGTCGAGCGTCGGCGGATCGTTGACGGCGCCGACGGTGACGTCGACCTGGCCGTTGGCGATCTTGGCGCCGCCGCTGCCGCTGTTGCCGAGATCGTTGGCGAGGAACTGGATCTGCGCCGGGCCCGAGTAGCCGCCGGCCGGCGCGTAGCGCAGTCCGTCGAGCGCCGCGTTGACCGCCGCCAGCGTGCCGGTGAAGGTCATCGTCGTGTTGTCGGTGCCGGTGCCGACCACGAAGGACAGCCCGCTGACCTGGCTCAGGCTGATCGTGCCGGCGGTCGCGGTGAGCGTGAGCTGGACCGGGCTCGCGCCGGCGTCGACGTCGGTCACGCGCGGCGCGTCGGCGCCCGACAGCACGAGCGTCGTGTCCTCGTCGATCGTCTGTGCCGGCGGCAGGACCCACGCCGGCGGGTCGTTGATCGCGTCGACCGTCACCGTGAAGGTCGTCGTCGTGACGTTGCCGCCGTCGCTGACCGAGATCGTGATCGTCGTCGGGCCGCCGTCGGCCGTGCTGTTGGCGTTGAGGGCCGGCGTCAGGCTGATCGTGCGGCTCGCGCCGCTGCCGCCGACGACGATGTTGGCGTCGGGCACCAGCGCGGTGTTGCTGGAGGTCGCGGTGACGACGAGGCTGCCGGGCGCCGTCTCGAAGTCGCCGACGGTGAAGGCGACGGGCGCCATCGGCGTGTCTTCGTCGATGGTCTGGTTGGCGACCGGCGTCAGCGTCGGCGCGAAGCCGGACGGGTTGTATTCGTAGGCGCCGATGTCGGCGCGGCCGCCGATGTACGCCATGCCGCGCTGGTCGGCGCTGAGCGCGGTGACGGGGTTGGCGGCATCGCGTGCGAGGCTGGTCGCGCCGATCGCGTGCGTGCGCGTGAGGCCGCCGTTGTTGGCCAGCACCGACAGGCCGGCGGCGACGTTGTTCTTGTCGCCGAAACCGTACAGGCCGGCGTTCCAGCTGTCGCTGAGGTTGTAGCCGTACGACCACAGGCCGTTGTTGGCATTGCCGCCGCTGTTCAGCGCGAAGATCGAGTTCGCGGTGCGCACATTGGCGAAGAGCAGGCTGCCGGTGTCGTAGACGCCGCCGCCGGTCGGCGCCGCGTTCGACGCCACCGTGACGTGGTCGAGGATCACGCGCCGGTCGGCCCAGAGGCCGCCGCCCTCGTCGGCGGCGCTGTTGCCGCTGACCGTGACGTTCGTCAGCAGGTAGTCGCCGCCGTTGTCGTCGGCGAACAGGCCGCCGCCGCGCTTGGCGTGGTTGCCCGCCAGCGTGACGCCCTCCAGCGACAGCGACGAGCCGCGTGCATAGATGCCGCCGCCGTCCTTATCGTAGGCGACGTTGTCGCGGATCTCGGTCTGGCGCGCGACCAGCGTCGCGCTGCCGTCGACGTAGATGCCGCCGCCATCGGTCTTGGTGCCGACCAGCATGTCGCCGTTGCGCTGAACGATCGAGTTCAGCAGCGTCAGGCTGCCCTTCGTGTGAATGCCGCCGCCGCGCGCGCTGCTGCCGCTGGCGACGTTGTCCTGGATGACCACGTCGCTCAGCGTCACCGTGGCGCTCGACTGGATGCGCACGCCGGCGCCCTCGCTCGAGCGGCCGCCCTGGATCGTCAGGCCGCTGATCGAGATCGCGCCGCTGCGCAGGTCGAACACGCGGTCCAGGCCGTTGCCGTTGATGACCGTCTTGCCGGTGCCGTTGCCGACGATGTTGACGCTGTCGGTGATGTCGAAGTCGCCGGTCAGGTTGTCGTCGCCGCCCGAGCTGAGCGCAGTCATGTTGAAGGTGCCGTCGACCGCGAACACGATCGTGTCGGTGCCGGCGTTGGCGTTGGCCTGGCTGATCGCCCAGCGCAGCGAGCCCGGCAGCAGGCTCGCGCCGACGACGTCGGTCGTCGTCGTCACGGTGTAGGTCGCGAGCACGCCCTGCCAGCGCGTCTGCGCCCAGGCGCTGGGCGCGAGCGCGGCTTCGATGCGACCGTAGTGGACTTCCAGCGTCCAGTTGGCGCCGAGCGCGGCGGCACCGGTGCGGTCGGCGCTGGCAGCGACGTCGGCGCCGGTGAGCTGGGCCAGGTCCCGGATCAGGTCGCGGCCGAGCGCGGTCTGCGCGAGGTCGCAGCCGTACAGCAGCAGGTCGGCGTCGTCGGTCAGCGCGTCGGCCCAGGCCGCGATCTCGCCGGCACGCTGCAGCAGCGTCGCCGCGTCCAACCGGACGCCGCCGAGCTGCAGCATGCCGTCGCTGCCATGGCTGAGCACGTGCACGGCGCCGATGTCGCTGCGCCCGGCAAGGGTCCGGCCGATCACCGACAGCCCGTCCTCGCCGGCGTCGATGATCACGATCTCGATCGGTCGGCCGCCATCGCGCTGGGCGCGCAGGTCGGCCAGCAAGGTCTCGGCGTCGGGCAGCGCGGCGTCGACGAAGACGATCTCGCTGCGCGCGGTGTTCTCGCTCGCTGGCGCGTGCAGCAGCAGCTGCGTGGCATCGGCTGCCAGACCGGCCAGCGGCGCGAGATCGGCCGAATGGAGGATCCGGTCCTCCAGCGTCTCGAACAGCGGGCGGTGCGCTGGCCTGATCATGGGCGTCGCGATCGGTCCGGCCGGGCCGGCGCCGTTACGGTGCGGCGCGCGCCGCGGGCGGGCGGTCGGCAACCGGGGCGAGCGCGACGGACGCGCCGGGCAGATCCGCCTTGCAGCGCAGGCCGGCCGGCAGCCGATGGCCCGGGTTGGGCAGGCTCAGGCGGACACGGAACGTGTTGCTGGCCGCGTCGAGCACCCGGTCGACATGGCTGACGGTGGCCACCACTGGCGCCGCACCCGGCAGCTCCGGGCGGATCGTCAGCTGCGCCCCGGGCGCGACGAGGCCGTACTGCGCCGTCGGCACCATCAACTCGACGCGCAGCGGGTCGATCACCGCGACGCGAATCAGCGGCCGGTCCTCGACCCGCTCGCCCGGGTTGACGAAACGCTCGACGACGACGCCGGCGAACGGGCTGCGCACGGTGCGCAGCGACAGCTGGGCCTGCGCCACACGCCGCTCCTGCGACCAGATCGCCTGCTGGCTGCGCGTCTGGCTGAGCTTCTGGGTCGCCACCTCCAGTTCGCCGCGGGCGATCTCGAGCGCCTGCGCGGAGACGAAGTTCTGTGCCATCAGCGCCTCGGCGCGCGCCACCTTTTGCCGCGCCAGCTCGACGCCGGCCTGCGCCGCGCGCACGTCGGCGTCGACGCGTTCGCGCGTGGCGGCGACGCCGACGTTGGCGCGCTCGACGTCGGCGCGCAGTCCGATCAGCGCCTGCCCGGCCTCGACCGGATCGCCGCGTTCGACGTGCAGTTGCTCGACGATGCCGACGACCTGCGAGCCGATGTCGGCGATCCGGTCGGGCTCGATCAGGCAACCCAGCGGCTTGGCCGGCGGTGCCGCCCACGCCGGACCGGCCAGCACCAGCGCGACGCTCAGCCCGGCGATCCGGCGAACGACAGGCGCCGCTCCCAGTCGAGGTCCTGCTGCAGCAGTTCCTGGCGCACCGACCTGCGGCGCCGCTCCTGCTGACGCTGCCAGTCGCGCCGGGCCAGATCCAGCAGCCAGGGAGACGCCCAGGCGCCTGCAATGAGGAAGATGTTCCATGCGGACATCATCGGCAGTTCTGATCGACTCTGAAGGCCCGGATAGCGGGACACAAGCCACGCTTCTGCGCTGCCCGGGTCGCCCTGGCGGCCGGCGCGGCCGGCCAGCTGGCGGTCGAGCCGGCGCGATGGGTTGCGCTGGCACGACAGCACGTGCAGCCCGCCGGCGGCGCGCGCGGCCGGATCGAGTTCGATGTCGGTGCCGCGGCCGGCCATCCGGGTGGCCACCGTGACCCGGCCGGCGCGCCCGGCCTCGGCGACGATGGCCGCTTCCTCGGCGTCGTGGTGGGCATTGAGCACGCGGTGCGCGATGCCCTGACCGGCCAGCGCCTCCGACATCCGCAGCGACTCGGCGACGGAGTCGGTCCCGATCAGCACCGGCCGACCCTGCGCCTGCAGGGTCCTGACGCGGTCGACCAGCGCCGCCGCCAGCGCGTCGGCGTCGTCGAAGCACCGCGTCGGGAGCGTGCGACGCCGGCATGGCCGGTGCGTCGGGATTCGCACGACGCCAGCGCCGTAGACCGCGCGCAGCTCCGCCGCCGCCTCGCACAACGTGCCGCTGATCCCGCTCAGGCGCCAATAGCGCTGGAAGAAGCGCTGGAAGGTGATCTGCGCCGACGTCTCGGTCTCCGGCGACGGGCTCAGTCCTTCCTTGAGCGCCAGCAGCGTGTGCAGGCCGCGCGACCAGACGCGGCCCGCCGCAACGCGGCCCGTGACCTGGTCGAGCACCTCGATCTGGCCGTCGCGCACCAGGTAGTCGCGGTCGCGACGGAAGGCGTGCAGGCCGGCCAGCGCGATCTGCACCGCCTCGCGCCGATAGCGCGGGCGCTGCCACGGTCCGCCGAGACCGGCGACGAGCTCGGCCAGCCGCGCCTCGCCTTCGGCACCGAGCCAGGCGGCGCGTTCGGCGTCGTCGACGCGGAAGTGGACGCCGGACTGCAGCTGCCGCGCCAGCGCGAGCGCCTGCCAGAGGAAGGCGCGGCGGGCCGCCTGCGGCGCGCTGCGGGCGAGGATCAGCGGGGTTTCGGCCTGGTCGGTCAGGAGGCTGTCGGACTCGTCGAGGAGCGGCATGCCCAGCCCGCGCAGGCGGCGGCCGGCGGGGGCCGGACCGGCCAGCCGCGCGGCCATGCTGACGGCGGCACCGCGCGTCGCACCGTCCTGCTGGTCGCGCAGGAAGTCGAAGGCGAGGTTCTTGGCGGTCGTGTAGACGAGGTCGTGGCCGTAGATCACGGGCTTGTCGACGTCGTCGACCTGGTCGCCGAGCGCCGCCACGCGCAGGCCGAGCGCGGCAAACAGCGGCGCCATCGTGCGCGCGTCGCGCTGCGCCAGGTAGCCGTTGGCCGTCACGACGTGCACCGGCACGCCGGCCAGCGCGGCCACCGCCGCCGCAAGCCCGACGGCGAGCGTCTTGCCCTCGCCGGTGGCCATCTCGGCCATCCGGCCGTCGAGCAGCGCGGCGGCGGCCATGCGTTGGTTCGATCGCGGCCACCAGCCGAGCGTGCGTTCCGCCACCGCCGAGACGACACCGAGCGCCTGCGCGACGGCGTCGCCGCGCAGGCCCTCGCTGCGCAGCCGGCCGCGCAGTTCGCCCAGCGCCTGGCGTCGCTCGGCGGGGCTCCGGGCGAGCCAGGCCTTGGCATGCGGTCTGGCGGCCTCGGCAATCCGACGGCAACGCTTGCCCGGCGGGCACCAGCGCGGGCGACGCCAGGGCGCCGCGCGGTCGGCCGCCGGCCGCAACGGATACGGTCCCCAGACCGGGCCGGCGCAGGGCAGGATCATCCCGTGGTCGACGAGCATGTTCAGAACTGCGGGTTGAAGTGCTGCATCACCGCGCGCCGGACCTCGCGCGCGAGCTGCAGCGCCAGCGGCGACAGGCCGCCGTCGAACCGCACCCAGGCGCGTTCACCGATGCGCCCGCCGACGGCGCCCGCCGCCAGCTCGACGTCGAGGACCACCACCGGCTGCACCGGCTGCAGGTGCTTCGGGTCGCGCGGGTCGGTGGCCACCGGTCCGCCGTGATGCCGGCTCAGCGCCGCACTCGGCAGCTGCATCACGGCGCCGCCGCTGTCGCGCAGCAGGCGGGCATCGACCACGTGCCATGGGGATGAACTCGTGCGCACGCTGATCCGCGACAGGCCGTGGCGCAGCTCGCGCGCGGCCGTCTCCGGCATCGCCAGGCGCACGAGCGGCGGCGCCTCGGTGAGAACCTGACCCAGCAGGCTGCCTCGCTGCACGAACTGCCCCGCCAGGTCGCCGGCCTGCGGCAGCGCGACGCGGCCACCGACCTGGGCGCGCACCGCCAGCGCCTCCAGGCGCTGCTGCAGGTGGTCGCGCTCGGCCAGTGCCGCCGCCAGTTCGGCCTGGCGGTCACCGGCGCGCGCATCGGCGTGCGGCAGCTGGCCCGATGGCAGCGCCTCGTACAACGACGCCTCGAGCGCGGCGACCTTCGCGCTCTGGCGCGCGAACTGCGCCTGCAGCGCTGGGTTGCTCAGCTGCAGCACGAGCCGACGGGGCTGCACCGGCGCGCCGTCCGACACCGACACGGCGTCGACGAATCCGGCCTCGTCGGCGCGCAGCTGAGCCTGGTCGGCCGGCCACACGACCCCTTGCACCAGCGTGCGCTCGGGCCAGGGCAACAGGACCGCCACGGCCAGGGCCATGGTGACGCCGGCCGCCACGTGCCGCCAGCGCCGCGCGCTGCCCTGGGTCGCGAGCGCGGCGCGGCGCAACTGCTCCAGCAGCCGCCACGCCGGGCGCAGCGCCATCTGCCAGCCGAGCAGCAGCGCACACAGCAGGCCGAGCGACAGCGACCAGTGGCCGATCCAGGCCACCGCCACCGTGGCGATCAACAGCGCGTACAGCCACGACAACGGCGCATACAGCGCCAGCCAGGGTCGCTCACCCGGTGCTGCGGTCATCGGCTCGACATGGGTCAGGCCGAGCACGCGCCGGCTCAGCAGGTCGATCCACCAGCTTCGGCTGCGTGGGCCGAGATTCGGCAGGTCCATCGCGTCGGTGAACACGTAGTAGCCGTCGAGGCGCTGCAGCGGGTTGCCGTTGAACAGCAGCGTCGACACGCCGGTGATCACCAGCGACACGAAGGCCGTGTCGCGCAGCCAGCCTTCGTCGAGCCACAGCCACAGCGGCAGCGACAGCGCCGCGATCGCGAGCTCGACCATGATGCCGGCGGCGCTGACGGCGATGCGCTGGCGCCGCTGCGGGAAGCTCGACGCAGCCGACGCGTTGACGTACGGGACCGGCATCAGCAGCATGAAGGTCACGCCGGCCTCGTGCACCTGGCCCCCCCAGCGCCGCACGGCCAGGCCGTGCCCGAGTTCGTGCAGCAGCTTGATCGGCATGTACAGCACGGCGGCCAGCAGCACGAAGCGAGGGGTCGCCATCCACAGCTGCGCGGCGGCCCACAGCGACGGCGCATGCTCGACCGCGCGGACCACGAGCACCAGCATCGCGAGCAGCCACGCGACGAGCGCGGTGCGCGAGAACAGCATGCGCGCCAGCGGCTGGCAGCGTTCGAGCCAGGCACTCGGATCGGCCAGCGGCACGCGGATCGCGAGCAGGCTGGCGCGGCCCTTCGGCCGACTCAGCCGGTCCAGGTGCGGCAACAGGCGGTCGAAGTCGGCGGCGCGGTCGACCTGCAGCAGCGCCGCTTCGCGGAGCTGGGCGAGCAGGTCGATGACCTCGTCCTGCGTGGCCGGCTCGCCGGGACGCTCGAGCTGCGCGTCCCACAGCGCCTGCACGCTGCGCTGCCCGTCGAAGCGGCCGGCCAGCGCGTAGGCGGCGCGGTTCAGCCGCACGCTGCGCCCGCTCGCCGGGTCGGCGAGCACGAACCAGGTCTCGCCGCGCAGGCGCTGGCGGCGCACACGAAGTGTCCCGACGAGGCGCGGCCGCAGGGCCGCGACCCGGTGCCAGCGCGCGCTGTACAGCGAACTCATCGGCGCCGCTCAGCCGAACCAGGACCAGAGCACGACGCGGATGCGGTCGGCCGCGTGGCCCATCCAGGCCCACAGCGGCGGCAGCCGCCCGACCACCAGTTCGGCGCGCCCGAGCAGACCCGGCCGCAGCGCGTCGCCCGGCGTGGCCAGGCTGGCTTCGACCTCGAAGACGTTGCGGCCGTCGACCGCCTTGGCCAGCGGCACGATGCGCTCGACGACCAATGCCTCGCTGCCCCAGAATCGCGACGACAGCGTCAGACGGCCGGTCTGTCCGGGCACCACCTTGGCGACATCGACCTCGTCGACCTCGACAATGACGCGATAGCGGTCGGTGGTGGCCAGCGTCAGCAGCGCGTCGCCCTGCCGCACCGGTGCACCGATGGACTGGTTCAGGTCGCCCTGGACGACGAGCGCGTCGAAGGGCGCGACGATTCGTCCGCGCGCCAGCTGCGTGTCGAGCAGCGACAGCTCCGCCTGGGCCTCGGCGACGCGCTCCATGCTGGTCGCGGCGCCGACGCGATCCGAGCGCGCCAGCGCCGCTGCGTAGGCGTTCTCGTGCTGGGCGAGCTGGCTGCTCCAGCGCTCGCGCTCCAGCCGCAGATCCTGCTCGAGCAGATCGACCAGCGGCGCGCCGGCCTTCACGCGGTCGCCGGGCCGCACGTGCGCGGTCTTGACGAAGCCGTCGGTGGGCGCGGCCAGCACGCGCTGCTGGGCCCCCTCGATGCGTGCCCGCCCCGACACCTCGTGTTCGAGCGGCGCGAGGGCGACGAAGGCCAGCGCCAGTGCCGCCGCGGCGATCAGCCGCCGCTTCGCGCTCTGCTGCGGTTGGCGCAGCGCAGCCAGCGCCTGCATCAGATCGCGCCGGGTCCTGCGATGCCAGGGCTGAGCGCCGAACTGCATCCAGCGCAGCGCCGGCACGGCCAGTGTCGACAACTGCCCGATCTGCTCGATGTCGGCCGCATCCGGCGCGGCGCCTGCATGGCGCTCGACGCACAGCGCGCCGAAGGGCTCGCCCCCGACGCCCAGCGGCACCGTCACGACGGTGCCGCCGACCTCGCGCTGCAGCGCCCGCTGTTCGACACGGATCCAGTCGCCGGCGTCGCCGGCGATCGGCGGCCAGGCGAGCACGACGCCCTGATCGATCGCCTCGTCCATGGCCCCGCGCAGCGACTGCGGCAGTTCGGCCGCCTGCTGGCGAAGGTCGAGGTGCGAGCTGGCAAGCAGGCGCGTTCGGCCGGCCTCGACGATGCCCAGGCTGACGCGGTCGAATCCGCACTGCGCCGCCAGCGCGGCGACGAAGGCGTGGGCGGCCGACTCGAGCGATGCCGCGCCAAGCACCTGCGCATACAGCTGCAGCGCGGCCTGCGGTGGCGATCCGGCGTCCGCGGTCGTCGTTGCGGCCGGTCGCTGCAGCGCCGACGCCCCCCCGGGCGGCCAGGGCTCACCCATGGTGACACCCGCCGTGGACGGGCATGGCGAAGGGCTGCGAAGTCGGGCGCATGGCCCGCCCCATTGTCCGCATCGACCGACGCGCCGGTCGGCCGATCTGGATCGGGTTCGGCCGCCAATTCGGGGCCCGCCCGCGGCGATGGACAATCGCGCCATGACGACGCTCTCGCTGATCGCCGCGGTCGCCCGCAACCGCGCCATCGGCCGCGGCAACCGGCTGCTCTGGCACGAGCCGCTCGACCAGCAGCACTTCCGCCGCACGACGATGGGCTGCCCGGTGGTCATGGGCCGCAAGACCTGGGACTCGCTGCCGGCGCGCTTCCGCCCGCTGCCGGGCCGGCGCAACCTGGTGCTCAGCCGCCAGCGCGGCCTCGCGCTCGACGGTGCCGAAGTGCACGCCGACCTCGACGCCGCGCTGGCCGCCGTCGCCGGCACGCCCGAGGTCTTCGTCATCGGCGGCGCCGAGCTCTACGCGCTGGCGCTGCCGCGCGCCGACCGGCTGGTGCTGACCGAGATCGACGCCGACCTCGACGGCGACACCTTCTTCCCGTGCTGGGAACGCGACGCCTTCACGGCCGTCGAGTCGACGCCGATGCGCAGCGCGACCGGCGTGCCGTTCCGCTTCGTCACCTACCAGCGCCGCCCCGCGTGAGCACCGACCCGCCGGACGCGGTGCCGTTCGGCCAGGCCTTTCGCTTCTGGCTCAAGCTCGGCTTCATCAGCTTCGGCGGGCCGGCCGGGCAGATCGCAATCATGCACGCCGAGCTCGTCGAGCGCCGGCGCTGGATCAGCGAGAAGCGCTTCCTGCATGCCTTGAACTACTGCATGCTGCTGCCCGGGCCGGAGGCGCAGCAGCTCGCCACCTACATCGGCTGGCTGATGCACCGGACCTGGGGCGGGCTGGTCGCCGGGGCCCTCTTCGTGCTGCCGTCGCTGGCGATCCTGATCGTGCTGTCGTGGATCTACCTGCGCTTCGGCGACGTGCCGGCGGTGGCGGCGGTCTTCTACGGGATCAAGCCGGCGGTGACGGCGATCGTGCTGCACGCGGCCTGGCGCATCGGCTCGCGCGCACTGCGCAACCGCTGGATGTGGGCGCTGGCGGCGGCGGCCTTCGTCGCGATCTTCGTGTTCCGCGCGCCCTTCCCGGCCATCGTCGCGGCCGCGGCGTCGATCGGCTGGCTCGGCGCACGGCGCTGGCCCGAGGTGTTCGCGCTCGGCGGCGGCCACGCGGCAGCCGGCGGCGACCACGGCCCGGCGCTGATCGACGACCACACGCCGGCGCCGCCGCACGCGCGCTACGCGCGCTCGCGGCTGCTGCGCGTGCTGGCCGTCGGCGCGGCGCTGTGGGCGGCGGCGATGCTCGCCCTGGTCGCCGCCCTCGGCTGGAGCGCGACGCTGACGCAGATGGGCTGGTTCTTCACCAAGGCCGCGCTGCTGACGATCGGCGGCGCCTACGCGGTGCTGCCCTACGTGTATCAGGGCGCGGTGGAGCACCACCAGTGGCTGAGCGCGCCGCAGATGATCGACGGCCTGGCGCTCGGCGAGACGACGCCGGGACCGCTGATCATGGTGGTGGCCTTCGTCGGGTTCGTCGGCGGCTGGCTCGGCGAGGTCGCCGGCGCCGCATCGCCGTTGCTCGGCGGCGTGCTGGCGGCGATGCTGGTGACCTTCTTCACCTTCCTGCCGTCTTTCGTCTTCATCTTTGCCGGTGGCCCGCTGGTCGAGGCCACGCACGGACGGCTCGGCTTCACCGCGCCGCTGTCGGCGATCACCGCCGCGGTGGTCGGCGTGATCCTGAACCTGGCGCTGTTCTTCGCCTGGCACGTGCTGTGGCCGCGCGGCGCGGGCGGGCCCTTCGACCTCACCGCCGCGCTGATCGCCGCGGCGGCGGCGATCGCGCTGTTCCGGTTCAAGGTCGGCGTGCTGCCGCTGCTGGCGGGCTGTGCGGCGGCGGGGCTGCTGCGCTCGCTGGTGGTGTAGGTCAGGCGAGTCCTCAGACCTGCGACTTGAAGTAGTTGAACGAGTGCTTCATCGCATCGGTGATCTTGGTGAACTCGGCGGCCACCTTGTCCCACCCGCTCTCGCCGGCCGACTTCAGTTCCTCCAGCTTCGCCGCGCCCTTCTTCGACTGCTCGCGCAGCTTGGCCACTTCGGCACGGTAGCGCGACTTCAGGTCTTCGCCGACGTCGGCGGCCCTGCTCTCCAGCCGGGCGATTTCCCTGTCCAGCTCGTCGAGCTGTTGCTTCGCGGCTTTGATGGCTTGTTCGCGTTTCGACATGGTGTCCTCTCGATGGTTGGTTCAACGGCTGGCACGACCGGCGGCGGGGACGCCGAGCCAGGTCATGCCTGTGCGAAACACCGTACACGACCTGCATGGATCGGGGTGTAGGACAAGGCCGGCTTCGGGTCGGCCGCGCAGGCTCCTAAACTCGCGCCATGCAACTCGCCACCTGGAACGTCAACTCCCTCGCCGTGCGGCTGCCGCAGGTGCTGGCCTGGCTAGCCGAGCACCCGGTCGACGTGCTGGTGCTGCAGGAAACCAAGCTCACCGACGACAAGTTCCCGCACGCCGAACTGGCCGCCGCCGGCTGGCAGTCGCAGTGGCACGGACAGCGCACCTACAACGGCGTCGCGCTGCTGTCGCGCAGCACGGCCACCGACGTCGTGCGCAACATCCCGGGCTTCGACGACGAGCAGGCGCGGGTGATCGCCGGCACGGTGGACGGCGTGCGCGTGATCGGCGGCTACTTCCCCAACGGCCAGGCGCCGGACAGCGACAAGTTCGCCTACAAGATGCGCTGGATGTCGGCGCTGCGCGAGTGGGTGAACGATGAACTCGCGCGCCACCCGAACCTGGTGCTGATGGGCGACTTCAACGTCGCCCCCGAAGACCGCGACGTGCACGACCCGGTGGCCTGGGCCGGGCAGATCCACTGCACGCCCGAGGAGCGCGCGCAGTTCGCCGCACTGGTCGAGCTGGGCCTGGCCGACGCGTTCCGGCTCTTCGAGCAGCCGCCGAAGTCCTGGTCCTGGTGGGACTATCGCAACCTGGCCTTCCGCAAGAACCAGGGCCTGCGCATCGACCACATCCTGGTCAGCCCGGCGCTGAAGGCGCGCACGACGGCCTGCATCATCGACAAGGCACCGCGCAAGAACGAGCGGCCGAGCGATCACGCGCCGGTGCTGCTGACGCTGGACTGAACGCGCGGCCCGTGCTCAGTCGTCCAGGCCCAGGTCCTGGATCTTTCGCGTGATCGTGTTGCGCCCGATGCCGAGCTTCTGCGCCGCCTCGATGCGGCGGCCGCGCGTGAGCTCGAGCGCGGTCAGGATCAGCCGGCCTTCGAACTGCCTCGTCAGCTGCGCCCAGACGTCCGGTGCCTCGGCCTGCAGCAGGCGCCGGGCCTCGGCCTGCAGGTCGGCCAGCCAGCCGGCCTCCGCCACCGCCGACGGTACCGCCGGCGCGGTGCCGGGCGGCTCGACGGCGGAAGCCGCGGACGGTGCGGGCGACGCCGCGGTCGCGCCGACGCCGCGCACCTCGGGCGGCAGGTCCTTGTCCTCGACGACCTGCGCCGGCGCCATCACGGTCAGCCAGTGGCAGATGTTCTCGAGCTGGCGCACGTTGCCGGGGAAGTCGAAGGCCTGCAGCCGGGCGAGCGCCGCGTCGGTGATGCGCTTGGCGTCGACGCCGAGCTCCTTCGCGCTCTTGGCGAGGAAGAAGCGGGTCAGCGCCGGCACGTCCTCGCGCCGCTCGCGCAGCGCCGGCAGGCGCAGCCGGATCACGTTGAGCCGGTGGTACAGGTCCTCGCGGAAGGCGCCTTCCTTGACGCGCTGCTCGAGATCCTGGTGGGTCGCCGCGATCACGCGCACGTTGGCCTTGAGCGGCTGGTGGCCGCCGACGCGGTAGAACTGGCCGTCGGACAGCACGCGCAGCAGCCGGGTCTGCAGATCGAGCGGCATGTCGCCGATCTCGTCGAGGAAGAGCGTGCCGCCGTCGGCCAGCTCGAAGCGGCCGCGGCGCGTCGTCTGCGCGCCGGTGAAGGCGCCGCGCTCGTGGCCGAAGAGCTCGCTCTCGAGCAGGTCCTTCGGGATCGCCGCGGTGTTGATGGCGACGATCGGCCCGTTCGCTCGCGCGCTGTGCTTGTGCAGTGCACGGGCGACGAGTTCCTTGCCCGAACCGCTCTCGCCGGTGATCAGCACCGTGACGTTGCTCTGGCTCAGCCGGCCGATGGCGCGGAAGACGTCCTGCATCGCCGGCGCCTGGCCGAGCATCTCGGGCATCGGCGCGAGGCTGCTGTCGCCGACCTCCTCGCGCAGGCTCTCGTCGACGGCGCGGCGGATCAGCTCGACCGCCTTCGGCACGTCGAAGGGCTTGGGCAGGTACTCGAAGGCGCCGCCCTGAAAGGCCGAGACCGCGCTGTCGAGGTCCGAGTAGGCCGTCATCACGATCACCGGCAGACCCGGCAGCCGCTCCTTCACCTGGCCGAGCAGTTCGATGCCCGAGGCCCCGGGCATGCGGATGTCGCTGACCAGCACCTGCGGCTCGTCCTCGTCGAGCGCGGCGAGCACCTCGCGCGCGTTCGCGAAGCTGCGCACCGCGAAGGGCTCGCGCGCCAGCGCCTTCTCCAGCACGAAACGGATGGACGGGTCGTCGTCAACGATCCAGATGGGTTTCATGCGCGGCGTCGAGTGGAATCAGGGCAGGGGGATGAGGATCTTGAACACCGTCCGGCCCGGCACGCTGTCGCATTCGATCATGCCCTGGTGTTGCTGCACGAAGGTCTGCGCCAGCGTGAGCCCGAGCCCCGAGCCGCCCTCGCGTCCCGACACCAGCGGGTGGAAGATGCGATCGCGGATGGCCTCGGGCACGCCCGGCCCGTTGTCCTGCACATGCAATTCCAGTGCCAGCCGGAAGCGCTGCTTGCCGAAAGTGACCTGGCGCGCGATGCGCGTGCGGAAGATCAGCTCGGCGTCGCCGGCGGCGATGCGCTCGGCCAGCGCGTAGGTGGCGTTGTGGGCGATGTTGAGCAGCGCCTGGATCAGCTGCTCGCGGTCGCCGCGGAACTCGGGGATCGAGGTGTCGTAGTCGCGCCGCAGCGTCAGCCCGCGCGGGAACTCCGCCGCGATCAGCGCGCGCACCCGCTCGCAGATCTCGTGGATGTTGACGTCGCCGACGACGTGCGGCCGCCGGTGCGGCGCGAGCAGGCGGTCGACCAGCAGCTGCAGCCGGTCGGCCTCGTGGATGATCACGCGCGTGTACTCGGTGAGCTCGCGCGAGTCCATCTCCATCTCGAGCAGCTGCGCCGCACCGCGGATGCCGCCGAGCGGGTTCTTGATCTCGTGCGCGAGGTTGCGCACCAGTTCCTTGTTCGCCTGCGCCTGCTCGAAGGTGCGCTGCTCGCGGTCGAGCCGGGGCTGCTGCTCGATCTCGATCATCTCGATCAGCACCCGGTCGGGCCACTCGGTCTGCGAGACGATGACGTGCACCGGCAGGTCCGGCGCCGCGGCGCCGATCGCGTGGGCGCGGCGCAGCAGCGCGTCGAATCGGCCGCTGGCGACCTCGTTGGCGGCGACCATGCGCAGCGCGTCGGCCAGCGGCGTCGGATCGACCAGCCAGTCCCTCACCATCGTCCGGCACAGGGCGCGGCGCGACAGGCCGGTGCTGTCCTCGAGTGTCGCATTGGCCATCACGCACTGGCCCTGCGGGTCGGCCAGCGCGACCATCGTCGCCAGCTGGTCGAAGGCGTCCTGCACCGCAGGCGCGTCGTCGGCGCCCGGCGTCATCACGTCACGGCGGCAGCTTGCCGATCTCGCGCTTGATCGCCGCGATGTCGGCCTCCTTGCGCGCGATGCCGGCCTTCAGCTCGGCGACGCGGTCCAGGTACTTCTGGTAGTTGCGCTCGTCGCCGCGGCGCTCGGGCTCGCCGTTGTTGTATTCCTTCTGCAGCTCGGCCAGGCGCTGCTCTTCGCGCTGCAATTCGTCGCTCAGGATGCGTCGGCGGTCGCTGTCGCGCTCGCGCTGCGCGGCGGGGTCGATCCGCGCCTCGGGCGGGCGGGTCGTCGCCGTCGCGGCCGGCGACGGCGTGGCCGGCGTGGCGCGAGGCTTGGGCGTCTGCACGATCGTGATCGGCGCGCCTTCGATCGTGCGGCAGCCCTTGTCGCGCGCCTCCTGCGGGGTCAACTGATCGGTGTAGAGCACCGGCGGGCCGGGGCAGCGGTAGACCGTGGCGCCCGGGGCAGGTGCCTGTGCCTGCGCCAGCGTCACCGCGGCGATCCCGCCCGACAACACGGCCAACAGCACGGGGGACCGAAGCGTCATGCGCAGTTCCTCGTCAGCATTCACAGCCACTCATTGTGGGGCCAAAACGACGAAGGGACGGCCCCGCCGTCCCTTCACGCTGCGCCACGGTGCGCGGTTGACCGTGTTTACAGCGAGTAGTACATGTCGAACTCGATCGGATGCGTGGTCATGCGGAACCGCGTGACTTCCTGCATCTTGAGGTCGATGTAGGCGTCGATGAAGGTGTCGGTGAACACGCCGCCCTTGGTCAGGAAGGCGCGGTCGGCGTCGAGGTTCTCCAGCGCCTGGTCCAGGCTCGAGCAGACGGTGGGGATCTTCGCGTCCTCTTCAGGCGGCAGGTGGTACAGGTCCTTGGTCGCCGCCTCGCCCGGGTGGATCTTGTTCTCGACGCCGTCCAGGCCGGCCATCAGCAGCGCCGAGAAGGCCAGGTAGGGGTTGGCGGTGGGATCCGGGAAGCGCGCCTCGATGCGACGGCCCTTCGGGTTCGACACGTACGGAATGCGGATCGACGCCGAGCGGTTGCGCGCGCTGTAGGCCAGCTTGACCGGCGCCTCGAAGCCCGGCACCAGGCGCTTGTAGCTGTTGGTGCCCGGGTTCGTGATCGCGTTCAGCGCACGCGCATGCTTGATGATGCCGCCGATGTAGAACAGCGCGAACTCGGACAGGCCGCCGTAGCCGTCGCCGGCGAACAGGTTCTTGCCGTCCTTCCACACCGACTGGTGAACGTGCATGCCGCTGCCGTTGTCGCCGACCACCGGCTTGGGCATGAAGGTCGCGGTCTTGCCGTAGGCGTGGGCGACGTTGTGGATGATGTACTTCTGCAGCTGCAGCCAGTCGGCACGCTGCACCAGCGTGCTGAACTTGGTGCCGATCTCGTTCTGGCCGGCGCCGGCCACCTCGTGGTGGTGGACCTCGACCGGGATGCCCATCTGCTCGAGCAGCAGGCACATCTCGGAGCGCATGTCCTGCATGCTGTCGACCGGCGGGACCGGGAAGTAGCCGCCCTTGACGGTCGGGCGGTGGCCCAGGTTGCCGCCCTCGAAGTCCTTGCCGGTGCTCCAGGAGCCCTCTTCCGAGCCGATCTTGACGAAGCAGCCCGACATGTCGGCGCCCCACTGGACCTGGTCGAAGATGAAGAACTCGGGCTCGGGGCCGAAGTAGGCGGCGTCGCCCAGGCCCGACGACTTCATGTAGGCCTCGGCGCGCTTGGCCAGCGAACGCGGGTCGCGCTCGTAGGGCTTGCCGTCGCCCGGCTCGATGACGTCGCAGGTCAGGATCAGCGTCGGCTCTTCGTAGAACGGATCGATGTTGGCGGTGTTCGGGTCCGGCATCAGCAGCATGTCCGAGGCCTCGATGCCCTTCCAGCCGGCGATCGACGAGCCGTCGAAGGCGTGGCCGGAGCTGAATTTGTCTTCGTCGAAGTGCGACACCGGCACCGACACGTGCTGCTCCTTGCCGCGGGTGTCGGTGAAGCGGAAGTCGACGAACTTGACTTCGTTCTCCTTCACCATCTTCATCACGTCGGCAACGTTCTTGGCCATCTGGGATCTCCTCGCGAGCGCGGTTTTCAGGGGGATTGGGATTGATTTGGGTGGCAGTTCGCGGGCGCGGGGCCCGAAAAGGCGCACAGGAATGTAGCAGAAAGCGTGCCTGCGCCTTTCACAGGGCGCCTAGGCACGGAGCCCCGATTGGGTGCCATTGAATGCACCGGCTCAGTGCGTTCGACGGTGGATCAGCGCACCAATTTGGGGCCCAACTTCGCCCCATACGCCTGCAGCGCCTGCTCGAGCGCGACGAAGGCGGCGTCGACCGCTTCGCCTTGGCCCTTCACGCCGAGCTCGATGTGCCGTCCCCACTCGGGATGGTCGACGCTGGGCAGGCTGAACACGCGCACCCCGCCGAACCGGGCCTCGATCGACTCCATCATCGGCGTCAGCGAAGCCTCGATCGCACCGAACACGATCACCGAGCGCTCGGCGACCCGGCCGGCCCCGTGCAGCGCGGCGTAGCGGCCATCGAGCAGGCTCTCGATCATCGGCCAGGCCATCACCGGGAAGCCGGGCACGAAGTGCACGTCGCCAACGCTGAAGCCCGGGATCTTGTTGTACGGGTTCGGGATGATCGACGCGCCCTCGGGGAACACGCCCATGTTCAGCCGGTGCAGGTTGTCCGGCCGGTCGGGCTCGAAGGGCACGCCCTGCTCGGCGGCGACCTCGCGCATGCGTTCGGTGATCAGCACCTTGGCGTCGGGATGCAGCACCAGCGGCACGCCGAGCGCGGCGGCCGCGGCCTGCCGGGTGTGGTCGTCCGGCGTCGCACCGATGCCGCCGCAGCTGAACACCAGGTCGCCGCTGGCGAAGGCCTCGGTCAGCGCGCGCGCGATGCGCGGCCGGTCGTCGCCCTCGTAGCGCGCCCAGCCGAGCGCCAGGCCGCGCGCGCCGAGCAGCTCGATGACCTTGGGCAGGTGCGCGTCGCGCCGCTTGCCCGACAGGATCTCGTCGCCGATGATGATCAGGCCGATGTTCATGACTCGCGAGGCTCCGGGCTGGGCAGGGCGGGCGGCGGCACAGCGGGCACCGGCGCCGGCCGTTCGGTCGACGCGTCGGCGGCGCGCAGCCGCTGCAGCGCGGCGAGAGCGTAGTGCGCGAACCAGGCCGCGGCGAAGGCGAACACCAGCGTGTACAGCCAGACCGACAAGACCAGCAGCAGCGGCGCGAACACGAAGCTCACCGCACCGAATGCCCACAGCAGCGCCGGCGCGGCGCCGAGGTAGCCCGACATCACGCCCATCGCCAGCAGCGGCAGCCGGTGCTCGCGCATCAGCCGGTGGCGCTCGTCGGCGCTGGCGTGGCGCGCCAGCGCGTCGAAGGCGAACACGCGGTAGCTCAGCCAGCCCCAGATCAGCGGCGGCACGATCAGCACCAGCGGCGGCACGAACCACAGCGGCACGCTGAGCGCCAGCGCCAGCAGCGCCATCACCGTGCACGCCAGCGACCAGGCGAGGCCGGCCAGCCAGCCGGCGCCGCGGCGTTGCTCGAGTTGCGCGAAGCGTCGCGAGGCGACCAGTCCGACGATCGCCGGCGTCATCATCAGGGCCACCAGCAGCAGCGACAGCACGATCACCAACGGCAAGGTCAGTGCCACGACGACCAGCGGCGCGACCAGCATGCGCAGGTTGCCGGCCCCGAGCGTGCCGAGCCAGTCGAACAGCGCCGTCGCCAGCGTCGACGCCTCGAGCGTGCGCAGCACCGCGTCGACCGCGTCCTCCCAGTACAGCCAGGACAGGCCGAGCACCGTCGCGCCGGCGAGCAGCAGCGGCGCCAGCGACCACAGGATGATGCGCGGATGCAGGCAGTAGCCGACCGCGCGCCAGAAGGCGTCGAGGACCGCGCTCAACGCATGTTGCCGGTGTGCCCGAGCGAATAGCGGCCGGGCTGCGGCCAGACCGTCAGGCCATGCGGCTCCGCACCGACCTTGATCTGCACGACCGCGCCGGTGCTGGTGTCGAAGCGGTAGACCACGTCGTCGTAGCGCGCCGCCAGCCACAGCCACTTGCCGTCGACGCTGACGTTGCCCATGTCCGGGCTGCCGCCGCCGGGAATGCCCCAGCGCGCGACGATCTTCTCGGTCGCGAAGTCGATCACCGTCACGCTGCCGTTGCCCTTGGGCAGGCCGTGGATCTGGTGCGATCCGCGGTTGGCGACGTAGAGCTGACGGCCGTCGCGGCTCGGGTACAGGCCGTGCGCGCCGAGGCCGGTGGCCATGAAGCCGACCTGCGTGAAGCTGGCGCCGTCGACGATGTGGATGCCGTCGGCGTGCATGTCGGCCACGTAGAAGCGCTTGCCGTCCGGCGAGATGCGGATGTCCTGCGGCATGCCCTTCTTGACCGTGCACAGCTCGGTCTCGCCCGGCTCCCAGATCTGCCCGGGCTGGAGCTTGACCGGCTTGAAGCGGACCTTGGGCATGTCCAGCTTCAGGTAGCCGAGGATCTTGCGCTCGACCAGGTCGATCTTCGCCAGCATGCCGGCGAACTCGCAGGTGAAGATCGCATAGCGGCCGTCGATCGCGAAGTCGGCGTGGTTGATGCCGGCGCAGCCCGGCACCTCGATCGAGTACTGCAGCGCCATCGTCTGCGGATCGCGGAAGTCGAGCCGCTTGCGTGCCTCGGCGACGACGATCGCCGACTTGCCGTCGGGCGTGAAGTACATGTTGTACGGGTTGTCGACGTCGATCGCCTTGCCCGGCTTGCCGGTGCGCGGATCGATCGGCGTCAGGCTGCCGTCGTTGCGGCGTTCGGCGTTGTTGGTCACCCACAGCGTGCGCATGTCCCACGACGGCACGACGTGCTGCGGGCTGTGACCGACCTTGAACTTGTCGACCACCTTCATCTTCGCCGGGTCGATCACCCAGACGTCGTGGCCGCGCAGGTTCGGCACGTAGATGCGCTCGAGGTCGGCGCTGACCGTCGGGCTCAGGTGCCTCGGCATGGTCTCGCTGTAGACGTTGCGCGCATCGACCACCGGCGGCATGCCAGGCAGCGCCACGGGCGGCGCGGCGGCGGCGGCGGCGGCGGCGGAGGCCGGCATGTGCGAGGCGCTGCGGACCAGGCCGGCCGCGCCGGCCAGCAGGAGCAGTGCGGCCAGCGCACCCCATTTCAGCTTCGACATCATCGACGGGGACCCTCGGGTGGGAAACGGCATTGTGGCGTGTCGGCGCCGTACTGCCGGCCACGTCGTCGCGGGAAACGGGACAAGGTCACTCGTCGTCGCCGCCAAGCACGGAGCCGAGTAGACCGCCGCCGGCAAAGCCGGGCAGCAGCGAGCCCTCGCCCCGGCCGCCGCCACCGGTCTGCGGCGCCGCTGCGAACACGCGCGACGCCAGGCGCGAGAACGGCAGGCTCTGCAGCCAGACCGTGCCCGGCCCGGTCATGCGGGCGAAGAACAGGCCCTCGCCGCCGAACAGCGCGGTCTTGATCTTGCCGACGTACTGGATCTCGAAGTCGACGTTCTGCGTGTAGGCCACGACGCAGCCGGTGTCGACGAGCAGCGTTTGCCCGGGCTGCAGTTCGCGCTCGAGCAGCGAGCCGCCCGCGTGCACGAAGGCCAGGCCGTCGCCCTCGAGCTTCTGCATGATGAAGCCCTCGCCGCCGAAGAAGCCGACGCCGAGCTTCTTCTGCAGCGCGATGCCGAGCGACACGCCGCGCGCCGCGCACAGGAAGGAGTCCTTCTGGCAGATCAGCATGCCGCCGAGCTGGCGCAGGTCCATCGGCAGGATCTTGCCCGGGTAGGGTGCGGCGAAGGCCACGCGCTGCTTGCTGTCGGCCTGGTTGGTATAGACGGTGGTGAACAGCGACTCGCCGGTGATCAGTCGCTTGCCGGCCCCCAGCAGCTTGCCGAAGATGCCGCCCTGCTGCGCCGAACCGTCGCCGAACACGGTGTCCATGCCGATGCCGGCGTCCATGAACATCATGCTGCCGGCCTCGCCGACGGCCGCCTCGCCGGGGTCGAGTTCAACCTCGACGAACTGCATCTCCGACCCCTTGATCTCGTAGTCCACCACGTCCATCGCCATCGAGCGCTCCTGTGCCTGCTTTCGCGTACGGGCGCGATGGTACCGAAGGCGCGGCGTCCGTAGCATCCTGTTGCCGCATCGCGCCCGGCCGGGCGCAAAATGCTCGGTTCTATGGACGGAAGCGCCGGCACGCTGTGGGTGGCCGCGGCGGGCCTGGCGCTCGCGTCGGCGGCCTTGATGCGCTTCGGTCTGCGCCAGCACAGCGTGCGCGGCTGGCAGTGCTGGGTGGGCGCGCTGCTGCTGGGCGTGGTCGCGCTCGGATCCTCGGCCATTGTCGGCACGACGTCGCTCGCCGCGCCCTGGATCCACCTGCTGGTGTGGCCGTGGCCGGTGCTGACGCTGATCGGCCTGCGTCGCTTCGATGCCCGTCTCGAACTGCCGGCCGGCGAGCGGATCGACTGGGCCGTCGCCGCCCTGGGCACGACGAGCGCGCCGATCGGCATCGCGCTCGGCTTCAGCGCCGCTGCCGAGGCCCTGGTGGCGTCGGCCTTGGCCGGCTACGCGGCGCTGCTGCTGTGGCGCGCGAAGAGCCAGGAGGACGCCGGCCTGCTGAAGCTGCTGGCCGCGGTGATGCTGCTGACCGCGCTGTCGTCCGCGGTGCCCGCGCTGTCGGGCCTTTCGCCGCCGGTGCCCGTGGTGCTGTCGGGCGCGTTCGGGCTGGCGGTGATGGCGTTCTCGGTCCTGATGCTGATGAGCGAGCGCACCGAGCGCGAACTGCGCGCGTCACGGCGCCGGCTGCGCGCGCTGGCCAACACCGATCCGCTCACCGGCGTGCCGAACCGGCGCCGTTTCAACGAGCTCGTCGAGCGCTCGCTGCGCCTGGCCGACGCCGGCCCGGCGCTGCTGCTGATCTTCGACATCGACCACTTCAAGCTGATCAACGACCGCCTCGGACACGCCGCCGGCGACCGCGCGCTGCGCCTGGTCGGCCGCTGCATGAACGAGGCGCTGCGCGCGCAGGACGTCGCCGGCCGGCTCGGCGGCGACGAGTTCGTGCTGCTGCTGCGCGGCACGACGGTCGAGCAGGCGCTGGCGGTCGCCTCGCGCATCGTCGAGCGGCTGCAGGGGCAGGCCGGCGAACACCACCTGCCCTGCCTGGGTCTGAGCTTCGGCATCGCCGGCATGCAAGAGGGCGAGTCGATCGAGGACACGCTGCGGCGCGCCGACCTCGCGCTATACGAAGCCAAGCGCCAGGGGCGGTCTCGTGCGGTCGCCGCCGAAGGCGACGAGGACGAACCGGTGTTCAGCGAGAGCCGCCGCCTCGGCCTGACGGCCTGAGAAGCAGCCGGCCCCGATAATGCGTCGATGGGGACCTCGATCGTCGCGATCGCGCTCGGCGCGGCGCTCGGCGCGCTGGCGCGCTGGGCGCTGGGTCTCGGCCTGAATGCACTTTTTCCTGCGGTGCCACCGGGCACGCTCGCCGCGAACCTGATCGGCGGCTACCTCGTCGGGCTGGCGCTGCCCTGGTTCCTGGCCCACCCGGAGATCGCATCGCACTGGCGCCTGTTCGTGATCACCGGCCTGCTCGGCGGGTTGACGACCTTCTCGGCCTTCTCGGGCGAGGTCGCGCTGCTGCTGCAGCAGGGCCGGATGTGGCTGGCCGCAGGCGCGATCGGCCTGCACGTGGCCGGGTCACTGGCGATGACGCTGGCGGGCTTCGCCAGCGCGGGCTGGCTGCTTCGCGCCGGGTCCTAGGCGCGGGCCGAGGCGTAGAACATCAGGTAGATCAGCCGGCCGTCCTCCAGCGTGCGACCGAAGTTCTCGCCCGCGGTGTGCCACAGCCAGGGCCGCAGCAGGACCAGCCGGTTGAAGCGCATCGGCACCCGCATGATCATCTCCCAGCGGCTCTCGTCGGCGGTGTCCTCCAGGATGTCGGCCATCATCTGCTTGGCCGAGGGATAGCCCATCGCCTGCGCCTCGCGGTCGTTGTACGCGCCGCGTTCCGTGTTGGTCGGGATGTGCCGGAAGAACTCGGTGCCGCCGCGGCAGTGCTGTGGTTCGCTGAGGTAGAGGATGCCGGACCAGTGCGACGCGTCGACGTGCACCCTGGCCTTGCCGACATCGCCGGCCAACGCGATGCGGAACCTGCCATGGGCCTGTCCCGGGGCCGGCACCAGCGGCTCGCCGACCAGACGCGAGATCTCCTCGTCCAGGCTCTCGAGGTGCACCACCTGCGCCGAGTTGCGGCCGGGGTAGTTGCCTTGCACCGGCGGGTAGTCCAGGCGCAGCGCGGCGTCGCGCACCTCGCGCGCGTTGTCGAGGAAGTCGTCGACGATGATCAGGGAGGTCGGCATGCGCGCGAGTCTAGGGCCTCGCGGCGCCGGTGCCGCGGTGAATGGTGGAACCGGGGGGAATCGAACCCCCGTCCGCAAGCCTTTGCCGGACAGTTCTACATGCGTAGCTGGCTGATTTGAATCTCGCCACCCCGATCGCGCAGCAGCACGCTATCGAGGCAGCCAGTCACTTGATCTCGTCCCGTACCGAGTGACCCGGCACGACACCAGCCGATGTGAATGACCTCTCAGCTGTCGGATCTTGCGATCTTCAAGCCCGGCCCATCGGCCTGCCGTTGAGAGGCTCACCGGTTTTAAGCGGCGAGAGCGTACGAGTTATCGTTCGCAGTTACTTAGTTTCCAGTGGATTTACGAGCGAACTGGTGCTCGGCATGCCCTGCGCCGACTCCGTACCCACGTCGAAGCCAAGTCGGTCCCAGAACTCCTAGTTTAGGTCAGTTCCAGCCAGTTCAAGAGCGCGCCTGGATCGGCCAGCACCGCGTCGGCGCCCCAGGCGTCGATGTGGTCACCGAGGCCCAGATAGCCCCAGGCCGCCGCCAGCGTGGCCATGCCCGCCGCGCGGCCGGCGATGACGTCGCGCAGATCGTCGCCGACGTAGATGCAGGCCGACGAAGGCAGGCCCAGCCGCCGCGCGGCCTCGTGCAGCGGTTCGGGATGCGGCTTGGCATGCGGCGTGGTGTCGCCGCAGACGAGCACCGACGCGCGCTGGTGCAGACCCAGGCCTTCGACCACCGGCTGCGCGAAGCGCATCGCCTTGTTGGTGACGATGCCCCAAGGCAGGCCAGCCCCCTCGAGCGCCTGCAGCACGGGCTTCATCGCGTCGAAGACCAGCGTACTGTGCAGGAGGCGCGCCTCGTAGCGCGCCAGGAAGTCCTCGCGCAGCGACTCGAAGCGTTCGTCGCCCGGCACGACGCCGAAGGCCGCACCGACCATGCCACGCGCGCCGCTGCCGACCATCGGGCGCAGCCGAAGGTAGTCCAGCGGCGGCAGGCCGTGCGCACCGCGAAGATCGTTGGCGGCACCGGCCAGGTCCGGCGCGCTGTCGATCAGCGTGCCATCGAGATCGAACAGCACCGCCCGGACGTCGGCCCTCATGCCGGTGCGCGGCAGGCGACGAGGTAGTTGACGCTGGTGTCCTTGTCCAGCCAGTAGCGCCGGGTCAGGGGGTTGTAGAGCATGCCGCGCGTATGCACCAGTTCGAGCCCGGCTTCGCGGGTGAATCGTGCCAGCTCGCTCGGGCGGATGAAGCGCGCGTACTCGTGCGTGCCCTTGGGCAGCAGGCCGAGCATGTACTCGGCGCCGACGATCGCGAACAGAAAGGACTTCGGGTTGCGGTTCAAGGTCGAGAAGAAGACCCAGCCGCCGGGTTTGACCAGGGTCGCGCAGGCGCGCACGGTCGACGCCGGATCGGGCACGTGCTCGAGCATCTCCATGCAGGTGACGACGTCGAACGCCGCCGGCTGTTCGGCGGCCAGCGCCTCGGCGGCGATCTCGCGGTAGTCCAGACGCTCGGCGCCGGTCTCCATCGCGTGCAGCCGGGCGACCGACAGCGGCTTCGAGGCGAGGTCGATGCCCGTCACGTGGGCCGCCCGCCGCGCCATCGACTCGGCCAGGATGCCGCCGCCGCAACCGACATCGACAACCTGCTTGCCGTTCAGACCGGCCAGCTCGTCGATCCACTCCAACCGCAGCGGGTTGATCTGATGCAGCGGCCGGAACTCGCTGTCCGGATCCCACCAGCGGTGGGCCAGATCGCTGAATTTGGCCAGCTCTTGCGCGTCGACGTTGTCCATGGCGCGAATGGTAGCGGCGCAGCGCGCCCAAAAGAAAAACCCCGCCGAAGCGGGGTTTGTCGATCGGGGCCCGAAGGCCCTCGGTCACTTGGTGACGGTACGGGTACCGACGACCTCGATCTCGACGCGACGGTTCTTCGCGCGGCCTTCGCTGGTCTTGTTGTCCGCGACCGGCTGGGACTCGCCCTTGCCTTCGGTGTAAACGCGGTTCTTCTCGATGCCCTTGCTGACCAGATAGTCCTTCACGGCGTTCGAACGACGCAGCGACAGGCCCTGGTTGTAGGCGTTCGAACCGACCGAGTCGGTGTGGCCGACGGCGATCACGACTTCAAGGTTGATGCCCTTCGTCTTGCCGACGAGGTCATCGAGCTTGGCCTTCGCTTCGGGCTTCAGCACGGCCTTGTCGAAGTCGAAGAACGCATCAGCAGCGTAGGTCACCTTCTCGCTGGTGGCCTTCGGCGCGGCGGGTGTTGCCTTCGCCGCTGCCTTTGCAGGCGTGCG
>CALJUI010000372.1 GCA_937975735.1 uncultured Rubrivivax sp. | reverse complement strand
GTTCAGTACGTCTCGTTCGGCGCCGGCCGGGTGCGCCAGTTCGCTGCCGAGCATCGGCTCGGCATGCCAGCGCTTCGTGGTGCTGGCCGTGAACGATCGTGCCAGCGACTGCAGCGTGGCCTCGCTGGCCAGGTCGAGCCCGCGCGAGTTCGGTCGCTCCGCGCCGAACAGCGCGCGCGGCAGCGGGATCGCCGGGTGCGGCAGACCGACCGTGCCTTCGCGGTCGGCGAGGGTCTTCACCGTGCGCACCGGATCCTCGACGAGTTGGGCCAGGGGCAGATCCTCGTCGGCGATCCGGTTGACGAAGGAGGTGTTGGCGCCGTTCTCGAGCAGGCGCCGCACCAGGTAGGCCAACAGCGTCTCGTGCCGGCCGACCGGCGCGTAGATGCGGCAGGCGCGGCCCAGGCCGCCTTGATCGACCGGGCCGACGACCTGCTCGTACAGCGGCTCGCCCATGCCGTGAAGGCACTGGAACTCGTAGGCGTCGGCGGCGCTCCGGCCGGCGTCGTGCGCGAGCCGGTGGATCGTCGCCAGCGTCTGCGCGTTGTGCGTCGCGAACTGCGGGTAGACCGCGTCGGGCGCGGCGAGCAGCCGGCGCGCGCACGCGATGTAGGCGACGTCGGTGTGGGCCTTGCGCGTGTAGACCGGGTAGCCGTCGAGCCCGTCGAGCTGCGCGCGCTTGATCTCGCTGTCCCAGTAGGCGCCCTTGACCAGCCGCACCATCAGGCGGTGGCCGCTGCGTCGCGCCAGGTCGATGATCCAGTCGACCACCGCCGGGCAGCGCTTCTGGTAGCCCTGGATCACGAAGCCGATGCCGTCCCAGCCGGCGAGCGCGGGCTCGAAGCACAGGCGCTCGAGCAGGTCGAGCGAGAGCTCGAGCCGGTCGGACTCCTCGGCGTCGATGTTCAGCCCGATGTCGTGCCGGCGCGCGTGCTGCGCCAGCCGGAACAGCCGCGGGTAGAGCTCGGCCATCACGCGGCGCACCTTGGCGCGCGCGTAGCGCGGGTGCAATGCCGACAGCTTGATCGAGATGCCGGGCCCCTCGATGACGCCGCGGCCCGTCGCCTCGCGGCCGATCGCCTCGATCGCGTGCTCGTAGGCGGCGAAGTAGACCTGAGCGTCGCCCGCGGTCATCGCCGCCTCGCCGAGCATGTCGTAGGAGTAGCGGAAGCCCATCGCCTCGCGCTCGCGGGCGTTGGCCAGCGCCTGTTCGATCGTCTCGCCGGTGACGAACTGCTCGCCCATCAGCCGCATCGCCATGTCGACGCCCTTGCGGATCAGCGGCTCGCCGCCGCGCGAGACGACCCGCCGCAGCGCGGTGGACAGACCCGCGTCGCTGTGCGTGGCGACCAGCTTGCCGGTGAGCAGCAGCCCCCAGGTGGCGGCATTGACGAACAGCGACGGGCTGCGGCCCAGGTGGGCCTGCCAGTCGCTGGTGCCGATCTTGTCGCGGATCAGCGCGTCGCGGGTCGCGGCGTCGGGAATGCGCAGCAAGGCCTCGGCCAGGCACATCAACGCCACGCCTTCCTGCGACGACAGCGCGAACTCCTGCAGCAGCCCCTGCACGAGCCCGGCACGCCCGGTGGCGCGGGCGCGCTGGCGCACGCCGGCGGCGATCCGCAGCGCGAGGTGCTCGACGGCGGCCGCGGCGTCGGGGTCGAGCGTGGCCTGCTCGACCAATCCAGGCAGCAGTTCGGGCTCGGGCCGGCGCGTGGCGGCGGTGATCGCCTCGCGCAGCGCTGAGCGCTTCAGCGGCGGGGTGAGCGGGATCGGCGGCGAATCGTCGGGGGCAGTGGACGCAGGCATCGGTCAACTCCGCGGACGGGCGGAAGAGGGCGGTCAACGCCGCGCAGTGTGCGCGACGATCAGCCGAATGATGCTCCGTTCGCGCGCCGTCGCGCCGAACAATCTCCGGCGGGCCCTAGCGTGGCGCCATCCGCAGCGCGCCGTCGAGCCGGATCACCTCGCCGTTCAGGTGCCCGTTGGTGACGATGTGACAGGCCAGCGCGGCGAACTCTTCGGGTTGGCCGAGGCGCTTCGGGAATGGGATCGATGCGGCGAGCGAGGCCTGCACCGCCTCCGGCAGCTGGGCCATCAGCGGCGTGTGGAACAGCCCCGGCGCGATCGTGCAGACGCGCACGCCCCACTGCGCGAGGTCGCGCGCCAGCGGCAGTGTCAGGCCGACGATGCCGCCCTTGCTGGCGGCGTAGGCCTCCTGGCCGACCTGGCCGTCGAAGGCGGCGACCGACGCGGTGTTGACCATCACGCCGCGTTCGCCGTCGGCCAGCGGATCGAGCGCGACGATGCGCGCGGCGGCCAGCCGGGCGACGTTGTAGGTGCCGATCAGGTTGATGCGGATGACCCGCTCGAAGTCCTCGAGCGGCGCGGGCTGGCCGTCCTTGCCGACGATGCGCTTGGCGGTGCCGATGCCGGCGATGTTCATCACGATGCGCGGCACGCCGTGCGCGGCCGTCGCGGCGTCGAGCGCGGCGGTCACCGCGGCGCTGTCGCAGATGTCGCAGGCGGCGGCCACGCCGCCGATGGCGTCGGCGACGCGGCGCGCACCGTCGACGTTCACGTCGAGCACCGCGACCCGGGCACCGAGGCGGGCGAGCTCGCGCGCGACCGCTTCGCCGAGGCCGGAGCCGCCGCCGGTGACGATCGCCGATTGACCTTCGATGTTCATCGCTTTGCCTTGTTCGGAAGGACGAGATACGGATCGGCGGCACCGCCTTCGTACAGTGCCTCGACCAGCGCGGCCCGGTGGGCCAGCACCGCGCGCTGGTTGATCGAGCCCTTGTCGGTGACCTCGCCGAGGTCGATCGACGGCGGCTCGGCTAGCACGTGCAGGCGGGCGACCCGACTGGCGCTGCCGGTGGCCTCGCGCCACAGCCGATCGGCCAGCTGCTGGAAGAAGGCGCGCACCGCCGGATGGTGCAGCACCTCGGGCAGCGGCGCGGACGCCGGCGCCCCCGCGAGCTGCCGGCACTCGTCGGGCCGCGGGAAGACCAGCGCCCCGACCTCGTCGCGGTTCAGCCCGGTGATCACCGCGTCCATCACGCAGGGATCGCCGGCCATCACGATCTTCGCGCGCAGCGGGCCGACACTGACGAAGGTGCCGCTGGAGAGCTTGAAGTCCTCGGCGGTGCGGCCGTCGAAGCGCAGGCCGCGCTGCGGGTCGGACGGGTCGATCCAGTCGACCGCGTCGCCGGTGCGGTAGAAGCCCTCGTCGTCGAAGGCCTCGGCGGTCTGCTCGGGCGCACGCCAGTAGCCCGGCGTGACGTTCGGGCCGCGGAAGCGGATCTCGATCTTTCCGCCGGTGCCTTTCTCGCGGACCAGCTTGGCCTCGACGCCGGGCACCGGCAGGCCGATGTGGCCGGAGGCGACATCGGTGCCGACCGCGAAGGTGCACGACGGTGCAGTCTCGGTCATGCCCAGGCCGGTGATCACGCGCACGCGCTCGCCGACCGCGGCTTCGGCATGGGCGTGCAGCTTGTCCCAGACGGCCTGGCTCAGGCCGGCGCCGGCGAACATGAAGGCCCGGCAGCGCTCGAACAGCTTGTCACGCAGCACCGTGTCGCGGTCCATCGCGTCGGCGATGCCTTCCAGGCCCTTGGGCACGTTGAAGTAGATCGTCGGCGAGATCTCGCGCAGGTTGCGCAATGTCTCGGCCATGCCGGACGGGGTCGGTTTGCCGTCGTCGATGTACAGCGTGCCGCCGTTGACCAGCGCCAGCCCGACGTTGTGGCTGCCGCCGAAGACGTGGTTCCAGGGCAGCCAGTCGACCAGCACCGGCGGCTCGTCGGCCACGAAGGCCAGGCACTGGCGCAGCATCTGCTGGTTGGCGCACAGCATCCGGTGCGTGGTGATCACGCCCTTGGGCTGCTTGGTCGAGCCCGAGGTGAACAGGAACTTGGCGATCGTGTCGGCGCCGACGGCGGCATGCGCCGCGTCGAGCGTCGGGCCGGGCGTGGTGGCCAGCAGCTCGTCGAAGCTGCGCACCGTGCGGCCCTCGACCTCGCCCTGGGCGAGCACCACCGTCACGTCGTCGCCGACCGTCGCGGCAATCGCCTTGGCAAAGGCCGGATCGCTGGCGAAGACCAGGCCCGGCGTCACCGTCGCCAGGATGTGGCGCAGCTTGCCGTAGTCCTGCGAGACCAGCGAGTAGGCGGTGGAGACCGGCACGACGGGCACGCCGGCCCACATCGCGCCGAGCACCAGCGTCAGGTGCTCGAGGTCGTTGCCCGACAGGATCACCACCGGCCGCTCGGCGGACAGGCCGAGGTCGACCAGCGCCTGCCCGACCGCCTGCGCCCTGTGCAGCATCTGCGCGTAAGTGAGGTGCCGCCAGTCGCCGCCGTCGACACGCCGCGCGGCGAAGGAGCGGTCCGGCGCCTCGGCAGCCCAGCGCTCGAGGTGGTCGGTCAGCCGCGCCGGGTAGGGGCCGAGCGCTTCGGTGGAACGCAGCACGGTGCTGCCGTCGGGCCGCGACTCGACCGCCGCCGATGTGCAGCCGCCGACGCGCGCGGCACGGTAGGTCGGCCCGCTCATGAGGCCTTGACCACCTTGCCGGCACGCCCTTCGAGGAAGGCGCGCAGCCGCGACTGCGCCTCCGGCGTGCTTTCCGCGACGGCGGCCATCAGCGACTCGGTGAACAGGCCTTCGCTCTGGGCCTGGTCGGCGATGCGCGGCAGCGCGTGCATGACCGCGAAGTTGGACATCGGCGCGTTGGTCGCGATCCGTTCGGCCAGTGCCATCGCCTTCGGCAGGCTCTGGCCCTCGTCGACGAGGTACTGGGACAGGCCGGTGGCCTGGCCCTCCTCGGCGTCGTAGACGCGGCCGGTCATCATCAGGTCGGTCATCCGCGCGACGCCGATCAATCGCGGGATGCGGGCCGATCCGCCGCCGCCGACGAAGATGCCGCGCTGGCCCTCGGGCAGGCCGTAGTAGGTGCTGCGGTCGGCGACGCGCAGGTGGCAGGCGGTGGCGAGCTCGAGGCCGCCGCCGACCACCGCGCCGTGCAGTGCCGCGATCACCGGCACGCGGCCGAACTGGACCGCGTCGAAGGCCGCATGCCACATGCGCGAGTGCAGCACGCCGCTGCCGATGTCGCGCTCGACCAGTTCGGACAGGTCCAGCCCGGCGCAGAAGTGCGAGCCTTCGCCGCTGATCACCGCCACCCGCACATCCTCGGGCAGGTTCACGAAGGCGGTGTGCAACTGCTGGATGAGCGGGTCGCTGAGCGCATTGCGCTTGGCGGGGCGGTTCAGCCGCAGGTGCAGGATCGGGCCGCCGATCGTGACCTCGAGAAGATCCAGCGCCGCCAGCGGGCCGCCGGCAGGGGTGAACGCATGGGACATGGGTATCCGCCTTCGAGTGAACGTACCCGCATGATAGATAAGACGATTATCGAACTACATTAGGGTAAACGCGAACTCTTGCGGGCGTTCTGCAATAAAGTACCATCAAGTTCGAGCCGTCTGACCCATGGCGGTCGTTACTGAGATGAACGATAGATGAAGACCGAAGACCTGATCGCGATCGACACCCACACCCACGCCGAGGTGTCGTGCTGGAACCCCTTCGACAACTACGGCGAGGAGTACGACCGCGCCGCCGACAAGTACTTCGGCTCCGACCGCCGGCCGACGATCGAGGAGACGGTCGCCTACTACCGCAAGATCAAGGTCGGCCTGGTGATGTTCACGGTGGACAGCGAAGCCAAGCTCGGCCGCCGCCGCATCCCCAACGAGGAGATCTGCGAGGCCGCGGCGAAGAACAGCGACATGATGGTCGCGTTCGCCTCGATCGACCCGCACAAGGGCAAGATGGGCGCGCGCGAGGCACGCCGGCTGATCGCCGAGCACGGCGTCAAGGGCTTCAAGTTCCACCCGACCGTGCAGGGCTTCCTGCCCTACGACAAGATGGCCTGGCCGATTTACGAGGTGATCGCCGAGCACAAGCTGCCGGCGATCTTCCACAGCGGCCACTCGGGCATCGGCTCGGGCATGCGCTGTGGCGGGGGGCTGAGGCTGCAGAACAGCAACCCGATGCTGCTCGAGGACGTGGCGATCGACTTCCCCGACATCCAGATCGTGGTCGCGCACCCGAGCTGGCCCTGGCAGGACGAGGCGCTGAGCCTGGCATTGCACAAGCCCAACGTCTGGATCGACCTGTCGGGCTGGAGCCCGAAGTACTTCCCGCCGCAGCTGATCCAGTACGCCAACACGCTGCTGAAGGATCGGATGCTGTTCGGCAGCGACTTCCCGCTGATCACCCCGGAGCGCTGGATGAAGGACTTCGACGAGGCCGGCTTCAAGGACAAGGTCAAGCCGCTGATCCTGAAGGACAACGCGATGCGTCTGCTCAAGCTCGGCGCGCACGCGGACTGAGACGGCCGTTCAGGTCGGCGCGCCGGCCTCGGCCGGAGGAGGCTTGACCGGCAGCCACGGAATGCCGCGCCGGTGGCCGAACCAGGCCCGCATCGCTATCGCCGCCAGCAGCACCCCGACGTGGAAGGCCGCCGCGTCGGCGCGGGCGGCACCCGGGTCGATCGCCCACCGCCAGGCCACGAACATCAGCGTGCCGTGCACGGCGGTGAACAGGCCGCAGACGGCGTTCAGGTGCCAGCTGAGCCACCAGTTCGGCCGCAGCGGGGCGCGGCTCCAAGCGAAGTGGACCATCGCGCCGCCGTAGGCCAGCCCGACCCAGGACAGCACCGCGGCCACCGGGTCGTTCTTTGCGAGTCCTGCGCCGAGCACGACCAGGCCGAGCAGCAGCAGCACGGGACCCGTTGCCTTGAAGTGCGGGCCGCGGAAGCGTTCGGGCGCCGCCTTCCAGCGGATCGCCGTCCAGGCCAGTGTCGTCACGGTGACGACGCACAGCGACAGATAGACCATCTGCACGACCTGACCCGGGTCGAAGGGGATCGGCCGCAGGAACACGACCGGGGCCACCGTGGCCGTCACGAGCAGCATCGCGATGAAGAACCATCGGCCGGCCCGGCGGTGTGGCGGGCTGCCTTTGGTGACAACGAGCGCGCGCCAGAACAAGGCCAGCGCGGCCGTGCCGATCAGGGTGTGCACGTTGACGGCCATCTCGAATTCCATCGGAAGCTCCTGGAGTTTACGTACGTAAAATAACACGTGGTTTAACGTACGTAAATGACTCAGCGAATCAGCGACGAGACGCGGGCGACGATCCTGGCCACCGCCTGGGACATGATGTCGGCCCAGGGCCGCCTGGACGCCGGGATGGCGGAGATCGCCGCCGCCGCCGGCGTGTCGCGCCAGACGGTCTTCTATGCCTTCGGCAACCGCGCGGGACTGCTGGTGGCGATGGCGCGGCACAACGACACGTTGAGCGCGCATGTCCCGAGGATGCGCATGCTTGCGCGCGGCCCGGGGGCCGACGCGTCAACGCTGAGGGACTTCGTCGATGCCTGGCTGGCCTACCTGCCCGAGATCTACCCGGTGGCGATCCAGCTCGAGGTCGCCTCGCTGGCCGATGCCGACGCCGCCGCGGCCTGGCAGGACCGCATCTTCAGCCAGGGACTGCGGCTGGGGCTGGACTTGATCCTGACCCGAATGGCCGCCGCTGGCGCGCTGCCCGCCGGCACCGACCCGTCGCCCGCGGCCGACCTGTGCCTGACCTGGCTGGTGCCGTCGGCCTGGCGCTACCTGGTGGTCGAGCGGGGCTGGACGCCCCGGGCGTTTGCGGACTCTCGCCAGTCCCTGGTGCGGCAGCTGATCGAGGCCCGCTGAGCCGTTGCGCCCCGGCGGCGACGTCAGGCCTTGCGCGCCAGCGCGACCTTGTGCAGCAGCTCGACGAGCATCGCCTGCTCGGCCGGGCTGAGCGTCGACAGCGCGGCGGCTTCGCCATCGATCAGCGCGCGAGCGCTCTTGTCGACCAGCGCCGAACCCGCGCGGCTCGTGGTGATGTGCTGCATGCGCGCGTCGGTATCGCTGCGGCTGCGCTCGATCAGGCCACGCGCGCTGAGCTTGTCGAGCCAGACGGCGATGTTCGGCGGCGTCACCGACAAGGCCCGCGCGAGCTGGCGCGCGGTGACGTCGGGGTTGGCTTGGATCAGCGCTAGCAGCGTGAGCTCGACCTTGCGCAGGCCCCCGCGCGCGCCGACCTGCTGCTCGAAGACCTGGTCGGTGACGATCGCTGCCTGTGCCAGCTGGTAGCCGGTGATGCCGTGCATCACCCCTTCGGACAGGCGCGCCTGCGGGGTGCGGTCGGCGGCGGGAATGGACTTCTTGTGAGGCATCGTTCAGGCGTTCGTGGGATGGCTGGGGCGGCGACGCGGACGACACGGCGCGCGCGGTCTCGACTAGGGTGAAACCCGATCGCGCCCTATTAGATAGTTAACTACCATAACAATCTCGGGGGCGACGCTCGAGAACGCTAGCACAGGAGGAGACATCGATGAACCGATTCCGCCACGCAGGCCTCGCAGCCACGATCGCCGCGGCCACCGTCGCCGTCCAGGCCGGCGACCGGCATCGCCTGCCGCAGCTGCCGCCGGCCCAGCCTGCGGCCCTGGTCGGCGCCTGCGAGGAGCTCGCGGCGAGGCTCATCGGACTGCCGGGCACCGAGATCACCGGCAGCACGACGATCGCCGCCGGCACGCTGGCCGTCGCCGGGACGCCGGTGGCCGAACATTGCCGGGTGACCGGTCGCGTCAACCAGCGGGTCAGTCCGGTGGACGGCAAGACCTACTCGATCGCCTTCGAGTTGCGGTTGCCGAAAGCCTGGAACGGCCGCTTCTTCCACCAGGGCAACGGTGGCATCGACGGGGCGGTGGTGACGGCCAACAACGGGTTCGGCGGCGGGCCGCTGACCACGCCGCTGCTCCAGGGCTTCGCGGTGCTGAGCAGCAACGCCGGGCACGACAACGCGCTCGGCGGGCCGGCGTTCGGCCTGGATCCGCAGGCCCGTCTCGATTACGGCTACCAGGCGGTCGGTACCCTGACGCCGATCGCCAAGCAGGCGATCGCGCTCGCCTACGGCAAGGGCCCGGACCGCTCGTACTTCGGCGGCTGCTCGAACGGCGGGCGCCACGCGCTCGTCGCCACCGCCCGCTATGCGAACGACTACGACGGCTTCCTGGCCGGCGCACCGGGCTACCGGCTGCCGTTGGCGGCGCTGGCCAACATCTGGGGCGCGCAGCGCTATGCCACCGTCGCCACCGGGGACCCGAGCACCCCGGCAGGCCTGCAGACCGCCTTCACGACCGCCGAGCGCGCCACCGTGGCGGCCGCCGTGCTGGCGCGCTGCGACCGGCTGGACGGCGCCAGCGACGGCATGATCCAGGCCACCCGGGTCTGCCAGCGGCGCTTCGACCTGATGCGCGACGTGCCGACCTGCAGCGGGCCGCGCGACGGCAGCTGCCTGACGCTGGCGCAGAAGCTTGCGATCGGGCCGATCTTCAGCGGGGCCACGACATCGAATGGCGAGCCGTTCTACGCGACCTTCCCGTACGACACCGGCATCGGCAGCGGCGGCATTCCGTTCTGGGAGTTCACCGCCCCGCTGGTGCTCGACTCCGGCGCCGTGGGCACGATCTTCAAGGTGCCGCCGTCGACCCTGCCGCTGACCATCGGCCCGGCGTTCTCGCTCGGCCTGGACATCGACGCGACGCTCGCCGAGCTGTCGGCGACGAACGCCACCTACACCGAGTCGGCACTGTCGTTCATGACCCCGCCCGACGCCCACGACTTGGCCGACGTCCGCCGGCGCGGCGCCAAGGTGATCGTCTACCACGGCGTCAGCGACCCGATCTTCTCGGTCGACGACACGGCCGCCTGGTACCGCGGCGTCGATCGATCCAGCGGTCGGCGCGCCGACGAGTTCGTCCGCTTCTACCCGGTGCCGGGCATGGGTCACTGCTCGGGCGGGCCGGCCACCGATCAGGCCGACTTCCTGACACCGCTGGTGAACTGGGTCGAGCACGGACGGGCGCCGTCGAGCATCGTCGCCAGCGCCCGCGGGCCGGGCAATGCCGGCGCCGTCAATCCGGAGGTTCCGGCGGATTGGGCCGCCGACCGGACGCGCCCATTGTGCCCCTATCCCACGGTGGCCCGCTACAAGGGGCGGGGCGACGTCGAGCGCGCCGAGAGCTGGGCCTGCCGGGGCCCCGACCGCGGCCATGGCCATGGCCGGCACTGAGTCGCGAGTCTGACGGGAAAGGCGAACCGGCAGTACCGTCTGCGCTACGAGCGCCGCTGCCGCTTGATCCGCGTGGCGTGCTCGCAGCCCGGGTCGTCGCAGTCGCACAGCCAGGGCCAGTCGGGCGCGGCGGCGTCGCGGTCGGCCAGCCGCGTGAAGAGCCCGCGGCGCGGCGTCGACAGCCGGCGCAACTGCGGGGCGACGGCATCGAGCGCGCTCTGCAGCCGCGCCGGTCCCGAGCCGGCGACCAGCGACCACGGCAGGCCAGCTCGCCCGAGCAACGCGCGCAGCCGGTCGTCCACCGGCTCGCGCACGTGGGGGCCGTCGCGCTGCAGGCCATCGGGCACCCAGGGCAGGTCGAGCGCGGTCAGCAGCGTCGCGTCGAAGCGGGCCTGCCAGCGCAGCGCCTGCTCGTCCAGGCCCTGGTCGTCGAAGACGACGTGGCTGTAGACCGCGGTCATCAGCGCGGTGGTGTCGCAGACGACCAGCTGATGGCTCGCTGCCGCCGCGTCGATCGCCGCCTGCTGCGCGTGGGCGATCGCCGCCTGCTCGTCGCGGCGCGGCGTGCGGCCTTCGCGGTCGCACCAGGCGCGCAGGGCCTCGGGCACCGCGATGGCGGCCAGCCCGGTCTGCTGCGCCAGCGCCTCGGCGAGATCGACGGCCAGCGTCGACTTGCCCGTGCTCTCGGCGCCGACGATGGCGATGCGCACCGGCTCAGTCATGCGCCATCCGGTGCCAGGCGCGCCAGCCGATCAATGCCAGCACGATGAACACCGCGTACAGCAGCACCGTCAGCCACAGTGCCTTGACCGCGAACAGCGCGACGCTGACCACGTTGACGGCGACCCAGACCGGCCAGTTCTCGACCAGCTTGCGCGCCAGCAGGACCTGGCCGACCAGGCTGCCGACGGTCGGCAGCGCGTCGAGCCAGGGCACGTCGCTGTCGGTGCCGTGGTCCAGCGCCAGTGCGAGCAGCGGCCACAGCACGAGCATCGCGGCAAGCGCCGCCCAGCGCCCCTGCGTGCCGAGCCGGTGCACCCGCAGCGGCCGGCCGTCGTCGCCGCGGCCGCGCAGCCACTGCCACCAGCCCCAGAAGGCGACCGCAATGAACATCAACTGCAGCCCGGCCTCGCCGTAGAGCTTGCTCTGCGCGAACAGCAATGCGTAGAGCAGCGACGCCGCGATCGCCAGCGGCCAGGCCAGCGGGTTCACGCGCAGATTGCACAGCACCATCCACACCGACAGCCCGAAGGCGATCATCTCGAGCCAGGTGACCGGGCTGCCCCAGAGGACGAAGGCGGCGGCGAACAACGGCGCGTCTGCGCCCAGCCAGTGCTCCATCGCGGCTCGGATCGGTTCAGCGACGCGCCGTGATCTGCACGAGGATCTCGTCGGGCTTGACCATGCCGAGGTCGGCCCGGGCGCGCTCCTCGACCATCTCCAGGCCCTCGACGAGGTCGCTGACCTCGGCCGCCAGGCGGGCGTTGCGCTCGCGCGCGACCTCGTTGGCCGCGCGCTGCGCCTCGAGCTGCTGCTGCAGTCCCATCACGTAGCGCGCGTTGCCCTTGCCGAACCACAGATCCGCCTGCACCAGCACGAGCAGGGCGGCAAGCAGATGGGGCAGATAGCGCACGTCGATGGCGTCTAGCGCAGGTTGTAGAAGGCGGCACGACCGGGGTAGTGGGCGATGTCGCCCAAGTCTTCCTCGATGCGCAGCAACTGGTTGTACTTGGCCATGCGGTCGCTGCGGCTCATCGAGCCGGTCTTGATCTGGCCGGCGTTGGTGCCGACCGCGATGTCGGCGATCGTGCTGTCCTCGGTCTCGCCGCTGCGGTGGCTGACCACCGCGGTGTAACCGGCACGCTTGGCCATCTCGATGGCGGCGAAGGTCTCGGTCAGCGTGCCGATCTGGTTGATCTTGATGAGGATCGAGTTGGCGATGCCCTGCGCGATGCCGCGCTGCAGGATCTTGGTGTTGGTAACGAAGAGGTCGTCGCCGACCAGCTGCACCTTCTCGGCGAGCCGGTCGGTCAGCACCTTCCAGCCCTCCCAGTCGCCTTCGTGCATGCCGTCCTCGATGCTGATGATCGGGTACTTGTCGCACCAGGTCGCCAGCATGTCGGTCCAGCCGGCGGCGGGCAGCTGCAGGCCCTCGCTCTCGAGGTGGTACAGGCCGTCCTTGTAGAACTCGGTGGCGGCGCAGTCCAGGCCGATCGCGATCTGCTCGCCGGCGGTGTAGCCGGCCTTGTCGATCGCCTCCAGGATCAGCTGGATCGCCGCCTCGTGGCTGGCCACGCTGGGCGCGAAGCCCCCCTCGTCGCCGACCGCGGTGCTCATGCCCTTGCCGTCGATGATCTTCTTCAGCGCGTGAAAGACCTCGGCACCGTAGCGCAGCGCCTCGCGGAAGTTCGGCGCGCCGACCGGGATGATCATCAATTCCTGCAGGTCCAAGTTGTTGTTCGCGTGCGCGCCGCCGTTGATGACGTTCATCATCGGCACCGGCAGCTGGCTCGCGCCCATGCCGCCGAAGTAGCGGTACAGCGGCAGGCCGGACTCCTCGGCGGCGGCGCGAGCCACCGCCATGCTGACCGCCAGCGTCGCGTTCGCGCCGAGCCGCGCCTTGTTGTCGGTGCCGTCGAGGTCGAGCAGCGTGCGGTCGAGGAAGGCCTGCTCCGACGCGTCGAGGCCGAGCACCGCTTCGCTGATCTCGGTGTTGATGTGCTCGACGGCCTTCAGCACGCCCTTGCCGAGGTAGCGGCCCTTGTCACCATCGCGCAGCTCGATCGCCTCGCGGCTGCCGGTGGACGCACCGGACGGCACCGCGGCGCGGCCCATCGTGCCGGACTCGAGCAGCACGTCGCATTCGACGGTGGGGTTGCCGCGGCTGTCGAGGATCTCTCGGCCGACGATATCGACGATGGCACTCATGGGATTCGTTCCGGATTCAAGGTTGGAAGTCGTTTTCGAGCAGCGGCTGCGTCTTGACCACGCGATCGAGCGCGACGAGCTGTTCGAGCAGCGCTTTCATGTGCTTCAGCGGCACCGCGTTCGGGCCGTCCGACATCGCGTGGGCCGGATCGGGGTGGGTCTCCATGAACAGCCCCGCGATGCCGACCGCGACCGCGGCGCGCGACAGCACCGGCACGAACTCGCGCTGGCCGCCGCTGCTCGTGCCCTGACCGCCGGGCAGCTGCACGCTGTGGGTAGCGTCGAAGACCACCGGCGCGCCGGTCTCGCGCATGATCGCCAGGCTGCGCATGTCGGAGACGAGGTTGTTGTAGCCGAAGCTCACGCCGCGCTCGCAGGCGAAGAAGCGGTCTTCCGACAGGCCGGCCTCGCGGGCCGCCGCGCGCGCCTTGTCGATCACGTTCTTCATGTCGTGCGGGGCGAGGAACTGGCCCTTCTTGATGTTCACCGGCTTGCCGCTTTGCGCGACGGCGCGGATGAAGTCGGTCTGCCGGCACAGGAAGGCCGGCGTCTGCAGCACGTCGACGACGGCGGCCACGGCCGGGATCTCGGCCTCCGAGTGCACGTCGGTCAGCACCGGCACGCCGAGGTCCTTGCGAACCTTGGCCAGGATCGCCAGGCCCTTGTCCATGCCGGGGCCGCGGAACGAACTGCCGCTCGAGCGGTTGGCCTTGTCGTAGCTGCTCTTGAAGACGAAGGGGATGCCGAGCGCGGCGGTGATCTCCTGGAGCTTGCCGGCCACGTCGATCTGCAACTGCTCGCTCTCGACCACGCAGGGCCCGGCGATCAGGAAGAAGGGCTTGTCGAGGCCGACGTCGAATCCGCACAGCTTCATGCCGCCACCGCCTGCGTGGCTTCGCGGCGCGCCAACGCGGCCTTGATGAAGCTGATGAACAGCGGGTGCCCGTCCCACGGCGTGCTCTTGAACTCGGGGTGGAACTGCACGCCGACGAACCAGGGATGCACGTCCTGCGGCAGCTCGACCATCTCGGTCAGCTTCTCGCGCTGGGTGATCGCCGAGATCACCAGGCCGGCGGCCTGCAGCCGGTCCAGGTAATGCTCGTTGGCCTCGTAGCGGTGGCGGTGGCGCTCGGTGACGACGCTGCCGTAGATGCGGTGCGCCAGCGTGCCGGCCTTGACGTCGGAGCTCTGCGCGCCCAGGCGCATCGTGCCGCCGAGGTCCGAGGCCGCGTCGCGCTTCTGGATCGAGCCGTCGGCGTCCTGCCACTCGTCGATCAGCGCGATCACCGGGTGCGGCGTGTCGGGGTCGAACTCGGTGCTGTTGGCGCCGGCGAGGCCGGCCATGTGGCGCGCGTACTCGATCGTCGCGACCTGCATGCCCAGGCAGATGCCCAGGTAGGGCACGCCATGCTCGCGGGCGTAGCGGGCGGCGCAGATCTTGCCCTCGATGCCGCGCTTGCCGAAGCCGCCGGGCACCAGGATCGCGTCGAAGGTGCCCAGGCGCGCGACGCTGTCGTTCGACAGCGTCTCCGAGTCCACGTACTCGATCTCGACCTTGGCGTGGTTGTGGATGCCGGCGTGGCGCAAGGCCTCGTTGAGCGACTTGTAGCTGTCGGACAGGTCGGTGTACTTGCCGCACATCGCGATGCGCACCGTGTGGCGCGGGTTCGCGACCTCGTGCACCAGGCGGTCCCAGCGCTTCAGGTCGGCGGGCTTGGTCAGCAGCTGCAGCTTCATGCACATCAGCTCGTCCAGG
>CALJUI010000371.1 GCA_937975735.1 uncultured Rubrivivax sp. | reverse complement strand
CGAGGGCCGCGATCAGGGTGGCGTGGTGGTCGTCGACGCGCATGGCGGCCTCCTCAAGGTCTGCTCACTCGGGCGCTGCCTCGCAACGCCTTCCAAGACCATCGTAGGCGCCCGGCGCGCGCTTGTCGCGCGCGGCCCCGGCGCCGCCCTTCGTCACTGGGACGCTTCGACGTCCGCGCCCTGCGTCAGCAACGGGATCGACCCGTCCGAGCTGCTACCGAGCAGCCCGGTGCGCGTGTACACACCGAGCTTGCCGCGCGTGTCGGCGATGTCCAGGTTGCGCATCGTCAGCTGGCCGATGCGGTCGGCCGGCGTGAACGGCGCGTCCTCCACCTTCTCCATGCTCAGCCGCTCGGGCGCGTAGGTCAGGTTCGGGCTCTCGGTGTCGAGCAGGCTGTAGTCGTTGCCGCGGCGCAGCTCCAGCGTCACGGTGCCGCTGATGGCACGCGCCACCCAGCGCTGCGCCGTCTCGCGCAACATCAGGCACTGCGGGTCGAACCAGCGGCCCTGGTACAGCAGCCGGCCCAGGCGCAGGCCGTTGACGCGGTACTGCTCGATCGTGTCCTCGTTGTGGATGCCGGTGACCAGGCGCTCGTAGGCGATGTGCAGCAGCGCCATGCCCGGGGCCTCGTAGATGCCACGGCTCTTGGCCTCGATGATGCGGTTCTCGATCTGGTCGCACATGCCCAGGCCGTGGCGGCCGCCGACGCGGTTGGCCTCGTCGAACAGCGCCACCGCGTCCTTGAACGTGCGGCCGTTGATCGCCACCGGCTGGCCATCCTCGAAGCGCACGCTGACCGTCTCGGCCTTGATCGCGACGTCGTCGCGCCAGAACGCCACGCCCATGATCGGCTTGACGATGTGCATGCCCTTGTCGAGGAACTCGAGGTCCTTCGCCTCGTGCGTGGCGCCGAGCATGTTGGAGTCGGTCGAGTAGGCCTTCTCGACGCTCATCTTGTAGTCGAAGCCGTTGGCGATGAGGTACTCGCTCATCTCCTTGCGGCCGCCGAGCTCGTCGATGAAGGTCTGGTCGAGCCAGGGCTTGTAGACGCGCAGCGCCGGGTTGGCGAGCAGGCCGTAGCGGTAGAAGCGCTCGATGTCGTTGCCCTTGTAGGTGCTGCCGTCGCCCCAGATGTGGACGCCGTCCTCGCGCATCGCGACGACCAGCGCGGTGCCGGTGACCGCCCGGCCGAGCGGCGTGGTGTTGAAGTAGGTCGCGCCGCCGGTCGAGATGTGGAAGGCCCCGCACTGGATCGCGGCGATACCCTCGGCGACGAGCTGCGGCCGGCAGTCGATCAGGCGCGCGATGTCCGCGCCGTAGGCCTTGGCCTTGCGCGGGATCTCGTCGTAGTCGCTCTCGTCGGGCTGGCCGAGGTGGGCGGTGTAAGCGCAGGGGATCGCGCCCTTGGCGCGCATCCAGTGCACCGCGGCACTGGTGTCCAGGCCGCCGGAGAAGGCGATGCCGACGCGTTCGCCGGCGGGCAGTTTCTGCAGGATGTTCTGAGGCATGAGGGGTTTCGCTCCAACGGGGTGCATTGTCGCAAGGTTGGAAGCCCGGATCAGGGTGTGAAATGCCGGACACTTCGGCGGCACCGAGGGCGCACCTTGTCCTAGACTTCGCGTGGATCTCTCTCAGTTCTGATTCGGACCCGCTGCCGCCATGCCCGACCGCCATTCCGCCAGACTCGCCTCGATCTCCGTCGGCCGCGCCGCCGGCCTGGCTGCGCTGACGCTGGCCTGTGCCGCCGCCGCAGGCGCGACCAATGTCCGGATCAACCCCGGCGACATCGGCGAGCGATCGCGCTTCGACACCTACGCCCTGTTGAAGGCGGTGGTCGAGCCGGCGCTCAAGCGCGAACGCCTGGCCGACCCGGTCGTCGCGATGTCGACCGACGCCACCGCCGACCTGGCGGCGACGCGTTCGCGCATCCCGGACGTGTTCGTCGCCCCGGCCCACGTCATCGGCAGCGCGGTGCGCTACGGCTACGTGCCGCTGGTCTCGCTCGAGCGTCCGGTGCAGGCCGTGCTGGTGGCGCGGCGGGACAGCCCGGCGACCGACCTGAAGAGCGCCGCCGGCCTGAAGCTCGGCCTGCCGCCGCAGGACAGCGTCGTGACCTACCTGATGCGCGGCGAGGTCAACGCCGCCAACACGACGATCAAGCGCCACTTCGGCGCCACCTTCGAGAGCCGCTACCAGGAAGCGCTGCTGATCTGCCTGCAGGTGAAACGCTGCGACGTGGTCGCGGTCGAGCGCACGCTGTTCGACCGCTGGGTCGCCGCCGGCGAGCCGATCAAGGCCCTGCTCGAGAGCAAGCCGGTGCCGGGCGTCGGCGTCGCGGTCAAGCCCGACACCGCCGCGGCGGCCGCCGCGCCGGCACTGCGCTCGGCGCTGCTCAGCGGCTTCGCCAGCTGGCCGGCGGCCAGCGCCGCCGGACGTGCGGCGACGGTCGAGGCGCCCGACTTCAAGTACGTGTCGACGCTCGGCTACTTCACGCCGCGCGCGCTGCCTGGCGTGACCCTGGTCGACGCAGCGCAGGCCGCGGAGCTGCTCAAGCGCGGCGCGGTCTACGTCGACACCCGCACCGACGCCGAGTTCAAGGCCGGCCACGTGCCGGGCTCGCGCCTCGTGCCCTATGTCGAGAAGAGCGCCAAGGACGCCGACTACGACGCCGCGCTCGACCAGTTCGACCTGACCCAGCTGCCGGCCGACAAGCAGACGCCGCTGGTCATCGGCTGCAACGGCGCCGAATGCTGGAAGAGCTTCAAGGCCAGCCATGCCGCGATGAAGGCCGGCTACCGCCAGGTGCACTGGTTCCGCGGCGGCGTGCCCGAGTGGCGGGCAGCGGGCATGGCGCTGGAGTCGGCCGCGCGCTGAGCGGCCTCCATTGTCAACCCACGGTTGACGATGCTTTGAATGCCCGGGCGATCGTTCGCCCGGGTTCACCGATACAGTGGCGACTGTCGTGCAACCACCACGCAGGAGTCGCCTCATGAAGACCTATCGCATCGCCGCCATCCCCGGGGACGGCATCGGCAAGGAAGTCGTGCCCGCGGGCCAACAGGTGCTGGAGGCGCTGGCCGCCGCCGAGGGCCGCTTCCGCTTCGAGTTCGAGCAATTCGACTGGGGCGGCGACTGGTACCGCGCACACGGCGAGATGATGCCCGCCGACGGCCTGGACGCGATCCGCGACAAGGACGCGATCCTGTTCGGCTCGGCCGGTGACCCGCAGATTCCCGACCACGTCACGCTGTGGGGCCTGCGGCTGAAGATCTGCCAGGGCTTCGACCAGTACGCCAACGTCCGGCCGACGCGCATCCTGCCCGGCATCGACGCGCCGCTGAAGCGCTGCACGCCTAAGGACCTGGACTGGGTCATCGTGCGCGAGAACTCCGAGGGCGAGTACGCGGGCGTCGGCGGTCGTGCGCACCAGGGCCACCCGATCGAGGTCGCGACCGACATGTCGATCATGACGCGCACCGGCGTCGAGCGCATCATCCGCTTCGCCTTCGAGCTCGCACGCTCGCGGCCGCGCAAGCAGCTCACGGTCGTCACCAAGAGCAATGCGCAGCGCCACGGCATGGTGATGTGGGACGAAGTGGCGGCGCAGGTCGCGCGCGACTTCCCCGACGTCAAGTGGGACAAGGAACTCGTCGACGCGATGACCGCGCGCATGGTCAACCGGCCGGCGACGATCGACACCGTCGTCGCGACCAACCTGCACGCCGACATCCTGTCCGACCTGGCCGCCGCGCTGGCCGGCAGCCTGGGGATCGCGCCGACCGCCAACCTCGACCCCGAGCGCCGCTATCCGAGCATGTTCGAGCCGATCCACGGCTCGGCCTTCGACATCATGGGCCAGGGCCTGGCCAATCCGGTCGGCACGTTCTGGAGTTGCGTGATGCTGCTCGAGCATCTCGGCGAGCACGAGGCCGCGGCGCGGCTGATGGAGGCGATCGAGGTGGTGACCGCCACCCCGGCGCTGCACACCCGCGACCTCGGCGGGCAGGCGACGACGGCGATGGTGACCCAGGCCGTGTGCCGCCACCTCGGCGCCGCACAGGCAGCGCCGCAGCGTGTACGTGAAATCGCCTAGTCGAGCCGCGCGGATCGCGCCTACCATCGGCGCTCCACGATGAATTTGCCCAAAGCCGTTCAACAAGGAGACAACATGAGCACCCCTCGCCGCATCCTGAAGATCGCCGCCGCCACGCTGCTGGCCGCGGCGGCCGCCACCTCCGCGATCGCCCAGGACAAGTCCAAGTGGCCGCAGAGCCTGACCCTGGCCACCGCCTCGGTCGGCGGCACCTACTTCGTCTACGGCGGCGTCGTCGCGACGCTGCTGACCGAGAAGCTCGGCATCCAGGTCTCGACCCAGCAGTCGCAGGGCCCGGTGTCGAACCTGATGCTGGTCAACAGCAAGAAGGCCGAACTCGGCATGACGACGATGGGCCCGGCGCTGCAGGCCTGGCAGGGCACCGACTGGGCCAAGTCGAACGGCCAGATGCGCAACATGCGCGCCGTGTTCCCGATGTACGACACGCCCTTCCACTTCGTCACATTGCAGTCCAGCGGCATCAAGGCGGTGGCCGACCTGAACGGCAAGAACGTCGGCGTCGGCCCGAAGGCCGGCACCTGCGGCACCTACTTCCCGGAGATGTTCAAGGCGCTGGGCCTGAACGTGAACGTGCGCTACGGCGGCGCGTCGGACATGAGCGGCATGCTCGGCGACGGCCTGATCGACGTGTTCGCGTTCTGCGCCGGCGTGCCGATCTCGGCCTTCTCCGAGATCGAGGCCAGCAAGCCGGCGACCTTCTTCACGTACACCGACGCCGAACTGGCGAAGCTGAAGAAGGCGATGCCCGAACTGAGCGACTCGACGATCCCGAAGGGCACCTACAAGTCGCTGACGACCGACCACAAGACCGTGGGCCTGTTCAATTTCTTCATCGTCCACAAGGACCTGCCGGACGATCTCGTCTACGAGATCACCAAGGCGGTGATGGAGAACAACCCGCGCATGGTGCAGGGCCACAAGGCCGCCGTCGAGACCGTGCCGGCCAACGTCAAGGCCAACACCTTCCTGACCTTCCATCCGGGGGCGGTGCGCTACTTCAAGGAGAAGGGCATCGCGCTCAACCCCGCCACGCAGTGACGCCTGACGGAACGACCCCGCCCCGCAGCCACCTGGGCTGCGGGGCTTTTTTTCAGCATCACGCGCGTGGATGACAGCCAGGAGAGCGGTCGATGAGCACGGAAAAGGACTTTCATGAGGCCCTGGCCGCGCAGGCGTCCAAGGCGAGCGAGGAGGCCGAGATCGGCGGGCAGGCTCGGAGCTTCAGGCCCTGGGAGCAGCAGCTGTTCTTCTGGGGCTGCGTGCTGTTCACGGTCTTCCACCTCTGGTCGCTGAACTTCTACCCGCTGGACCCGCTGATCTTCCGCAGCGTGCACGTGTCCTTCGGCGGCGCGATCGGCTTCATGCTCTACCGCTTCGGCGAGAACACGCCGCGCGAAGGCGTGCCCTGGTACGACTGGGTGCTGGCACTGCTGTCGATCCTGTGCTTCGTCTATATCTACATCGAGCTCGACGGGCTGCTGTTCCGCACCGGCGCGGCGCCGCTGCCGATGGACGTCGTGCTCGGCGTCGTCGGCACGCTGCTGGTGCTGGACCTGACGCGCCGCTGCGCCGGCCTGGCGCTGCCGATCATCGCCATCGTCTTCCTGCTGTACTGCTTCGTCGGCCCGTGGATGCCGGGCGTGCTGCAGCACAAGGGCTACGAGGTGTCCTTCCTGTTCAGCTACATCTACTCGATGGAAGGCGTGTTCGGGCCGACGACCGCGGTGTCGTCGACCTACATCATCCTGTTCATCACCTTCGCCGCCTTCCTGCAGGTCTCCAAGGTCGGCGACTACTTCATCGACTTCGCCTTCGCGATCGCCGGGCGCCGGCGCGGCGGGCCGGCCAAGGTGGCGGTGTTGTCGAGCGCGCTGATGGGCACGATCAACGGCACCTCTGCCGGCAACGTGGCGGCCACCGGCACCTTCACGATCCCGCTGATGAAGAAGGTCGGCTACCCGCCGAAGAGCGCCGCGGCGATCGAGGCCGCCGCGTCCACCGGCGGCCAGCTGATGCCGCCGGTGATGGGCGCCGGCGCCTTCATCATGGCCGAGATCACCGGCGTGAAGTACGCCGACATCATGGTCGCCGCGGTGCTGCCGTCGCTGCTGTACTTCCTGGCCGTGTACTTCATGGTCGACAACGAGTCCAAGCGGCTCAACATGAGCGGCCTGCCGGCCGACGAGCTGCCGCAGATCGGCGAGATGATGAGGCGGGCCTACCTGTTCGCGCCGCTGGTCATCCTGATCGGCGGCCTGGTGGCGGGCTACTCGGTGATCCGGTCGGGCGCGCTCGGCCTGATCAGCGCGTTGCTGGTGAGCTGGCTGCACGCCGAGACGCGGATGGGCCCGCGCAAGATCGTCGACGCGCTGCACCACGGCGCGAAGGGCACGATCCAGCTGCTGGCGGTGTGCGCCTGCGCCGGCATCATCGTCGGCGTCATCGGCCTGACCGGCGTCGGCCTGCGCTTCTCGTCGATGATCCTGGCGATCGCCGGCGACAGCCAGTTCCTGGCGCTGGTGTTCGCGATGGCCATCGCCATCCTGCTGGGCATGGGCATGCCCACCACGGCCGCCTACGCGGTGGCCGCGTCGGTGGTGGCGCCGGGCCTGATCAAGCTCGGGATCTCGCCGCTGGTGGCGCACATGTTCGTCTTCTATTACGCGGTCATCTCGGCCATCACGCCGCCGGTGGCGCTGGCGGCGTATGCCGGCGCGGCCATCGCGGGCAGTGACCCGATGCGGACATCGTTCACGTCGTTCCTGTACGGCGCGGCCGCGTTCCTGGTGCCGTTCATGTTCTTCTACAGCCCGTCGCTGCTGCTGCAAGGCGGTGACTGGGTGCGCATCGTGCACTACGCCGTCACGGCGATCGTGGGCGTGTACCTGCTGGCCGGCAGCCTGCAGCGCTGGTTCCTGGGCCCGCTGAAGCGCATCCCGATGCTGCTGCTGCTGGCGGCGGCCGTGCTGCTGGTGGCCGGCGGCCTGATCACGGACCTGATCGGCCTGGGCCTGGCCGTGGCGGTGGGTGCCTGGCAGTGGTCGCGCCGCGACAAGTCGGGCAAGCCGGGCAAGCCCAAGGCGGCATGACGCAGGACCCCGGCGCCGGTCCGCGCGAGCCCCGCGCGCTGCTGCGCGCGATGCTCGACGCCGCCGTGGCGGCGGCGCAGCCGGCCCTGTGCCTGCCGCCGCTGCTGCCGCCGCCACCGAAAGGGCGGCTGGTGGTGATCGGCGCCGGCAAGGCCTCGGCCGCCATGG
>CALJUI010000370.1 GCA_937975735.1 uncultured Rubrivivax sp. | reverse complement strand
TCGATCACGACGCTGCAGGGCAAGCTGATCGGCGCCTCGGTGTTCGTCGCGCTGATCCTGTTCTTCTTCCTCGGCACGCTGCGGCCGACGATCATCGCGCTGACCGCCATTCCGATCTCGATCTTCATCACCGCACTGGTATTCCGCTATTTCGGGCTGTCGATCAACACGATGACGCTGGGCGGCCTGGCGATCGCCATCGGCGGGCTGGTCGACGATGCGGTGGTCGGCGTCGAGAACGTGATGCGCCGCCTGAAGGACGACCGCGTCAAGCACCCCGAGCACCGGCTGCACCCGATCGAGGTCGTGGCCCGCGCGACGATGGAGGTGCGTTCGGCGATCCTGTACGCCACCGTCATCATCGTGCTGGTCTTCATCCCGCTGTTCGCGCTGCCGGGGCTGGAAGGCAAGCTGTTCGTGCCGCTGGGCATCGCCTTCATCGTCTCGACGCTGGCGTCGCTGATCGTCTCGGTGACGGTCACGCCGGTGCTGAGCTTCTTCCTGCTGCCGAGCATGAAGAACATCGAACATGGCGATACGCGGGTGCTGGCGTGGCTGAAGGCGCGCTACCGCAGCAGCCTAAAGGCGGTGCTGGACCGGCCGCGTGCCGCGCTGGCCGCCGCGGGCGTGGCCGTGGTGGCCGCGGGCGTGGCCGTGCCCTTCTTCCCCACCACCTTCCTGCCGCCGTTCAACGAGGGCACGCTGCTGATCGGCTTGCGGTTGAATCCCGGCGTCACGCTGACCGAGAGCTCGGCCATCGCTCGCCAGGCCGAGGTGCTGGTCAGCCAGGTGCCCGAGGTCACGCATGTGGGCCGCCGCAGCGGCCGCGCCGAACTCGACGAACACGCCGAGGGCGTGCACGTCAGCGAGCTCGACGTCGGCATCAAGCCGTCGGAGGAGCTGACGCGGTCGATGGACGAGGTCAAGGCCGACATCCGTGCTCGGCTGGCCAACCTGCCGGCGGCGCTGGAGATCGGCCAGCCGATCTCGCACCGCATCGACCACATGCTCTCGGGCGTGCGCTCACAGATCGCGATCAAGATCTACGGCGAGGACCTGGACGCGCTGCGCGGGCAGGCCGACGCGCTGCGCCAGCGCCTGGCCGCGATCCCGGGCATCGCCGACCTGCAGATCGAGAAGCAGGTACTGGCGCCGCAGATCAAGGTGCGGCTGGACTACGCCGCGGCGGCGCAATACGGCGTGCCGGCGCCGCAGGTGCTGGCCACGCTGCAAAGCCTGGTCGAGGGCGAGAAGATCACCCAGATCGTCGAGGGCGGGCGGCGCTTCGCGCTGGTGGTCAAGCTGCCGGAGTCGGCGCGCTCGGTCGAGGGCCTGGGCCAGATCCTGATCGAGACACCCACGGGCCGCGTCCCGCTCAGCAAGCTCGCGACCATCGAGGATGGCGACGGCCCGAACCAGATCAGCCGCGACGACGGCAAACGCCGCATCGTGCTGTCGGCCAACGCGTCGGGGCGGGCGCTGTCGGAGATCGTCGCCGACATCCGCCAGGTGGTCGCCGAGACCCGGCTGCCCGAGGGCTACTTCATCACCCTGGGTGGCCAGTTCCAGGCGCAGGAGGAAGCGTCGCGGCTGGTCGGGCTGCTGTCCATCGTCTCGCTGGTGCTGATGTTCGTGGTGCTGTACAGCCGCTACCAGTCGACCACGCTGTCGGCGCTGATCATGGTGAACATCCCGCTGGCCCTGGTGGGCGCGGTGATCGGGCTGTGGTTGTCGGGCCAGCCGTTGTCGGTGGCGGCGTTGGTGGGCTTCATCACGCTGGCCGGCATCTCGGTGCGCAACGGCATCCTGAAGGTCAGCCACTACATCAACCTGATGCGCTTCGAGGGCGAGAACTTCGATCAGAAAATGATCCTGCGCGGCTCGCTGGAGCGGTTGAGCCCGGTGCTGATGACGGCGCTGGTGACGGCCTTCGCGCTGGCGCCGTTGCTGTTCGAGGCCGAGCGCCCGGGCACCGAGGTGCTGCACCCGGTGGCGGTGGTGATCTTCTCCGGCCTGATCAGCTCGACCCTGCTCGACACCTTCCTCACCCCCGCCATGTTCTGGCTCTTCGGCCGCAAGGACGCCCAGCGCCTGATGCTGTCCAAAGACGTCGAGGCGCTCTGATCCCCAACCCTTCTCCCTACCAACCGAAAGGAACATCATGAAACTGCACGTCTTCCTCTCTGCGATCGCCTTGTCCGTGGCGAGCATCACCGCTGTGGCCCAACCCACCGGCAACAAGCACGATCACGCCCACGCGCACAAGCCGCTGCACGGCGGCGTCGTGGTCGAGGTCAAGGACATCGACTACGAACTGGTCGCCAAGCCCGACACGATCCAGCTTCATGTGCGCGACCATGGCAAACCGGCCGACGTTTCCAAGGCGAGCGCCAAGGTGACCCTGCTGACCGGCAGCGAGAAGCAGGAGGTCGAACTCAAGCCGGCCGGCGACCGGCTCGAGGCCGCCGGCAGCTTCAAGATCGGGCCCGGCACCAAGGCCGTGGCGGTCGTGACCATCGGTGGCAAGCCGGCGACCGCGCGCTTCAGCTTGAAGTGAGCGACATGAACGCCGCGCCGCTGCGTCTCGTCCTGGCCGTCACAGCCGTTGTGGGGCTCGCCGGCTGCGCCACCAATCCGGCACCGGACCCTGCCGCCGAGATCCCGTACTGCCACAAGACCAACAAGGGCCGTGTGATCGCCTGCACCAGCACGCCGGCGCCGAGCCTAAACGCCGATGCCGAGGCCAAGCGATTCACACCCGACCCGCAGGCGTTGACGGTGTTCGTGGTGCGGCGCAACTGGGGCGACAGCCGCCACTTCGTCAAGGTACGGGTCGACGACGGCCCCGCCATCGACACGCTGCCCGACACGATGGCACGCATCAAGCTGGCGCCTGGTGCGCACACGATCGCCTACGAGTTCGAGGGCCAGCGCCAGAGCCGGTCCGTCGCGGGCAAGGCCGGGGAGGTTCGCTTCCTCCGCATCGAAGGCATGGCATGGACCTGGCGGAGCAGCTTCGAGTGGGTCGATGAGCCTGAGGACGCGACCCGGGCGCGGGCGCAGAAGGCGCGGCTGGTGGCGGATGTGGCCCGGCGCTGAGGGGCAGTGATACTGATCGCATGACAGACCCGGTGCCCACACGAAACCCTGCGGCCGCCGGACTGCCAGCCGGCGTGAGTGCCGCCTTGGTGGCCGCCGCGCTGTTCGGCGCGGGCACGCCGCTGGCCAAGACGCTGATGGCCGACGTCGGGCCCTGGATGCTCGCGGCCTTGTTGTACGTGGGTTCCGGCCTGGGCTTGGCCCTGTTGCGCTGGCTGCGCCGCGCGCCGCCGGCTCGCCTGGAAGCCGGCGAGTGGCCGTGGTTGATGGGCGCCATCCTGGCGGGCGGAGTTGTCGGCCCCGTGTTGCTGATGTTCGGCCTGTCGGGCATGCCGGCCTCCGGTGCGTCGCTGCTGCTCAATGCCGAAGGCGTATTCACGGCATTGCTGGCCTGGTTCGCCTTCAAGGAGAACGTCGATCGCCGCATCGCCGTCGGCATGCTGGCGATCGTGGCCGGTGCCGTTGTGCTGAGCTGGCCCGGCGACGCGCAATTCGGCGCGGTGTGGCCGTCGCTGATGGTCCTCGGCGCCTGCCTGGCCTGGGGCGTGGACAACAACCTGACGCGCAAGGTGTCTCTGGCCGACGCGACCTGGGTGGCGATGGTCAAGGGGCTGGCCGCCGGGTCGGTGAACTTGACGATCGCGCTGACGCTGGGTGCGAGTCTGCCGTCCTACGGCATGCTGGCCGTTGCAGGCGTGCTGGGGTTCTTCGCCTACGGCATCAGCCTGACGCTGTTCGTCGTCGCGCTGCGGCATCTGGGCACGGCGCGCACGGGCGCGTACTTCTCGGTGGCGCCGTTCTTCGGTGCCGTCCTGGCAGTGCTGCTGTTCGGCGAGACCGTCACGCCGACGCTGGTCATTGCCGGCGCGTTGATGGCGGCGGGCGTATGGCTGCACCTCAGCGAGAGGCATGAGCACCCGCATCTGCACGAGGCGCTCGAGCACGAACATGAGCACGAACACGACGAGCACCATGATCACCATGGACCGCACGAGCGACCGCCCGTGCGGCACACGCACCGACATCAGCACGCGCCGATCCGGCACTCGCACGCTCACTTCCCGGATGAGCATCACCGGCATTCGCACTGACGGGGTCGTCGGCGACACCGGCGTCCAAGTCTGAGCATGCAGATCATCGAGCAGACCAAGGCCTGGGCGCGCCGTCTCAAGCGGGACGGCGTGACGCTCTGGTTCGCCGGCAAGCATCCCCGCACACCCTGGTACGCAAAGGCCCTGGGGGCGTTCGTGGTCGCCTATGCATTGAGCCCGATCGACC
>CALJUI010000369.1 GCA_937975735.1 uncultured Rubrivivax sp. | reverse complement strand
CCTCGGTGGCCGCGCGGTCGCGGCCGCGCGCCGGGGACCGGCTCATCCGCGGCGCAGGTGCGCGTCGACGCCGCGCCGCGGCGCCGGATCGACCGGCGGCGCGAAGCCGACGCGGGCCCACATCTGCACCGTCTGCTCGGGCGCCGGGGCGTCGAGCAGCCGGTGGATCTCGGCGTAGGGGCCGGCCTGCTCCGGGTACTCCTGCAGCGCCTGCGACAGCGGATGCATCGACACGCCGTGCGCGGTGGCGGCCAGCTGCACGCGGGCATAGGCGCGGCCGGCGTTGACCTGGGTGAAGCGATCGTTGCCCTGGCTGACCAGCCACAGGAAGGCGGGCGTCGAGTCGATCTGCGCGTCGAAAGCCTCGATCTGCCCGGTCGTCGCAAAGCTGTCGGGCGCCGGCGCCTGCGTGCGGTCGAACAGGCCGAGGCGGTTCAGCCAGACGACCATCGGGTCCATCAGCGTCAGCCCGTCGCGGTGCTCGGCGACCTCGCGCGCGCCGATGCGCAGCACCTTGAACGACTCGAGGATCGTGCGCGGCGTCACGAGCTCGATGCGCCAGGCCTCCTTGGCGATCGCACGGTGGCGGTCGAGTGCGGCATCGGCGTGCCCGAAACGCAGGCCGTGCGGCGCGGCGGCCTCGGCCATGGCCTGCCAGGCCGCGGCGGGCACCGGCCGCGCGGGTTCGTAGACGCTGCGATTGGTGCGGCGCTTCAGGATCTGCGCGAACAGCGGGTCCCTGGGCGTCGACGGGTCCGGCTGCAGGCGGATCCGCGCGACCGGGCGATCGTCGATGCGCTCGGGACCGAAGGCACCGTCCGGGAACAGCGTGATCTCGGCCCGGTGGCCCCGCTCGCGCGCCGCCAGGTCGAGCAGTTCGATGAAGGTGCCCTGGCTCATCAGGATCTGGCGCGAGAACGGGTCGGTCTCGGGCAGCAGCCGCGTCGAATCGCAGCGCAGCTCGATCTGGTCCGGCGTGCCGAGGTCGACGAGCCAGGACTGCAGGTTGTGCGAGTGCGGCGCGAGGATGGCGTGGCCGAGGATCCAGCGCCGCAGGTCCGGCTCGCCACCCGGCCCCGACCACGCGGCGATCGCTTCCGGCGGCACGGCCCGTGAGCAACCGGCCAGCGGCGCGGCGGCGACGATCGCGCCGCCGCCGGCGATGCGGATGAAGGCTCTTCGTTGCATTTCGGTCTGCCTCTCGGCTTCATGTCACTGAATGGTGACCTCGACTTTAGTCACCTACCGGTGACAAGTCAAGGGCCTGGGCAGCCGATCCGAACGCCGGCCTAAGATGGGTGTCCCGGCCCGCCGAGGCCCCACCGGAGACGCCGATGCACGTCCAGCCCTATCTGTTCTTTCGTGGTGACTGCGAGCAGGCGGTGGCCTTCTACGGCCGCACGCTCGGCGCGAAGGTCGTGCATCTGTCGCGCTACAAGGACAGCCCGGAGCCTCTGCCCGAGGGCATGGTGCCCACGGGCTGGGACGACAAGGTCATGCACGTCAGCCTGACGGTCGGCAAGACGACCGTGATGGCCTGCGACGCCGCCGACGGCGGCGAGTTCAAGGGCGTTCAGCTGTCGGTGAACACGCGCGACATGGCCGAGGCGAAGTCGCTGTTCGCCGCCCTCGGCGACGGTGGCCAGGTCACGATGCCGCTGGCCAAGACCTTCTGGTCCGAGGGCTTCGGCATGCTGACCGATCGCTTCGGCGTGCCCTGGATGGTCAACGTGGATCACTGAGTCAGCGCACGGGACAGTGCCTGCGCACTGTCCCGTGGCTGGCGAAGGCCGGCGCGCATCTCGTGCGCGCCGGCTGAGCCCACCCCAACCTTCACCGACAGCGCCGCAACACCTCCGCCGCCGCCTTCGCCATCATCGCGTAGCCCGCGGCGTTGGGGTGGATCCGGTCGGCCCGCAACGCCGGGTCCGACAGCACATCGGCGACCACGCCGCCGATCACCTCGGCACGCCCGTCGTCGGCGAGGTCGTCGAACAGGTCGTGGTCCGACGGCACGCCGACCACCGCGCCGAGCGAGGGCGCCGGCACCGCGAAGACCACCGCCGCCGCACCGGCAGCGCGCACGCGGTCGACGATCGCGCGCAGGTTGGCGCGAACCGCGTCGGCGCCGACCCGGCGCAGCAGGTCGTTGCCGCCCGAGGTGATCAGCACCGCTGCCGGCCGGGTCTCGGCCAGCGCGTCGTCGAGCCGGGCCAGCAAGCCGTCGCTGCGCTCGCCGTCGACACCCCGGTTCAGCACGCGCAGACCGTCGCGACCGGGCAGGCCGGCCAGCAACGCCTGCAGCTGCTCGGCGTAGCCCTGCCCGTCGGCACCGTGGCCGCGGGTCAGCGAGTCGCCGATCGCCAGCACCGTGGCGCCGGCCGGCAGCCGGCAACTCGTCAGCGGATCGACCCGGCGCCCGCAGCCCGCGGCCAGCAGCAGCGCCGCGAGCACGAGGGCGAGCCGCAGGCGCACGGTCAGCCGAACGCGCGGCGGGCGTTGCGGAACATGCGCAGCCAGGGGCTGGGCGCGGCGATGTCGCCGCCGGTCCAGCTCATCTGCACGTTGCGGAACACCCGCTCCGGGTGCGGCATCAGCGCGGTGAAGCGGCCGTCGGCGGTGGTCACCGCGGTCAGGCCGCCGGGACTGCCGTTCGGGTTGGCCGGATAGGCCTCGGTCGGCGTGCCCTGGTGGTCGACGAAGCGCATCGCGCGGTGGACCCTGTCCGCATCGCCGCGCTGCGAGAAGTCAGCATAGCCCTCGCCATGCGCGACGGCGATCGGCAGCCGGCTGCCGGCCATGCCGGCGAAGAACAGGCTCGGGCTGTCGAGCACCTCGACCGAGGACAGCCGCGCCTCGAACTGCTCGCTCTTGTTGCGCGTGAACTTCGGCCAGGCACCGGCGCCCGGGATCATCGGCGCCAGGGCGGCCAGCATCTGGCAGCCGTTGCACACGCCCAGCGTCAGCGTGCCGTCGCGGTTGAAGAAGGCGGCGAACTGCTCGGCGAGTCGCGCATTGAACAGGATCGACCGCGCCCATCCCTCGCCGGCGCCAAGCGTGTCGCCGTAGCTGAACCCGCCGCAGGCCACCAGCGCCTGGAACTGGTCGAGCCGCGCGCGACCGGCCTGCAGGTCGCTCATGTGCACGTCGAAGGCGTCGAAGCCGGCCAGCGCCAGCGCGTAGCTCATCTCGACGTGCGAGTTCACGCCCTGCTCGCGCAGGATCGCGACCGCCGGCCGCACGCCGGTGGCGATCATCGGCGCGGCCACGTCCTCGGCGGGATCGAAGCCGAGCTGCCACTGCAGGCCCGCATCGTCGGCGGCGCCGGCCGCCTCGTGCTCGGCGTCGGCGCAGCTCGGGTTGTCGCGCTGGCGCGCGATGCGCCAGCTGACCTCGTCCCAGGCCTGGTGCAGATCGCGCAGCGGGGCGGCGAACACCGCCTTGGTGTCGCGCCAGACCTCGACCGCGCCCCGGCGATTGGTCTTGCCGATCACGTGCGTCAGGCTCGACAGCCCGTGCTCGCGCAGCAGCGCGATGACCGCATCGCGCCGGTCGGTGCGCACCTGCAGCACCGCGCCGAGCTCCTCGTTGAACAGTGCGCGCAACGTCAGCTCGTTGCGCCGCTCGCTCACCTGCGCAGCCCAGTTCTTCGAGTCGCCGACCTCGGCGCGGCTGTCCTCGATGCCGTCGCCCTCGGTGACCAGGATGTCGACGTTCAGGCTCACGCCGACATGGCCGGCGAAGGCCATCTCGCAGACCGCCGCCCACAGGCCGCCGTCGCTGCGGTCGTGGTAGGCGAGCAGGTCGCCGCGCGCGCGCAGCGCATTGACTGCCCCGACCATCGCCTTCAGCGCGCCGGCGTCGTCGAGGTCGGGCACCTCGTCGCCGAAGCCGCCGCGCACCTGCGCCAGGATCGATCCGCCGAGGCGGTTCCGGCCGGCGCCGAGGTCGACCAGCAGCAGAGTGGTGTCGCCGGGCTGCAGTTGCGGCGTCAGCGTGCCGCGCACGTCGTCGAGGCTGGCGAAGGCGCTGACGATCAGCGACACCGGCGCGGTGACCTGACGCGTCTCGTCGCCGTCCTGCCAGCGCGTGCGCATCGACAGCGAGTCCTTGCCGACCGGGATGCCGATGCCGAGCGCCGGACACAGCTCCAGGCCGACCGCGCGCACGGTGTCGTACAGCGCCGCGTCCTCGCCGGGCTCGCCGCAGGCGGCCATCCAGTTCGCCGACAGCTTCACGCGCGACAGCTCGATCGGCGCGGCGAGCAGGTTCGTGATCGCCTCGCCGACGGCCACCCGTCCCGAGGCCGGCGCGTCCAGCGCAGCCAGCGGCGTGCGCTCGCCCATCGCCATCGCCTCGCCGCGGAAACCCCGATAATCGGCCAGCGTGACGGCGCAGTCGGCCACCGGCACCTGCCAAGGCCCGACCATCTGGTCGCGGTGGCTCAGGCCGCCGACGGTGCGATCGCCGATCGTGACCAGGAAGCGCTTGGAAGCCACCGTCGGATGGCGCAGCACCGCGGCGCAGACCTCGTCGAGCGTCACGCCGGTCAGGTCGAGCGGCGACCCGCGCCGGGCGACGCGCTGCACGTCGCGGTGCATCTTCGGCGGCTTGCCGAGCAGCACCTCCATCGGCATGTCGATCATCCGCTCGCCGCCAGGGCCGTCCTCGAGCACCAGGGTGGTCGCCTCGGTCGCGGTGCCGACCACCGCGTAGGGGCAGCGCTCGCGCGCGCACATCGCCTCGAAGACCGGGCGCAGCGCGGGGTCCAGCGCGATGACGTAGCGCTCCTGGCTCTCGTTGCACCAGACCTCCTTCGGCGCCAGGCCGCTCTCCTCCAGCGGGACCTGGCGCAGGTCGAAGACCGCGCCGCGGCCCGCGCCGTCGACCAGCTAGGGCAAGGCGTAGCTGATGCCGCCGGCGCCGACGTCGTGGATCG
>CALJUI010000368.1 GCA_937975735.1 uncultured Rubrivivax sp. | reverse complement strand
GCTGGGCGCTGGAGGAGGGCATCGTCAAGAGCGGCAGCTTCAGCATCGACCAGGGGGTCGGCGTGCGCGCGGTCGCCGGCGAGAAGACCGCCTTCGCGTACTCCGACGACCTGTCCGAGGCCTCGCTGATGGATGCCGCGCGCACCGTGCGCACGATCGCCGACGCCGGCCAGCAGCGCCGGATCAAGGTCGCGGCGCGGCGCAAGGTCGCCGGCAGCCGGGTGCTGTACGCGCCGACCGATCCGATCGCCACGCTCGACAGCGCGCAGAAGGTCGCCCTGCTCGAGCGCATCGAGCGGATGGCGCGCTCGCGCGACCCGCGCATCGCCCAGGTCATGGCCAGCGTCGCCGCCGAGCACGACGTCGTGCTGGTCGCCCGCGCCGACGGCACCCGCGCCGCCGACGTGCGGCCGCTGGTGCGCGTGTCGGTCACCGTGATCGCCGAGCAGAACGGCCGCCGCGAGGTCGGCACCGGCGGCGGCGGCGGGCGCTTCGGCCTGAACTACTTCCAGGACGACGTGCTCGCCGGCTACGTCAACCAGGCCGTCAACGCGGCGCTGACCAACCTCGAGTCGCGGCCGGCGCCGGCCGGCGAGATGACCGTCGTGCTCGGCCCCGGCTGGCCCGGCGTGCTGCTGCACGAGGCGGTCGGCCACGGCCTGGAGGGCGACTTCAACCGCAAGGGCTCGTCGGCCTTCAGCGGCCGCATCGGCCAGCGCGTTGCCGCCAAGGGCGTGACCGTGCTCGACGACGGCACCATCGCCGACCGGCGCGGTTCGCTCAACGTCGACGACGAGGGCCACCCGACCCAGCGCACGGTGCTGATCGAGGACGGCATCCTGCGCGGCTACATCCAGGACAGCCTGAACTCGCGGCTGATGGGCGTCGCCCCCACCGGCAACGGTCGCCGCGAGAGCTACGCCCACGTGCCGATGCCGCGCATGACCAACACCTACATGCTCGGCGGCAAGCACTCGCCCGAGGAGATCGTCGCCAGCATCGAGCGCGGCCTGTATGCCACCAACTTCGGCGGCGGCCAGGTCGACATCACGAGCGGCAAGTTCGTGTTCTCGGCCAGCGAGGCCTTCTGGGTCGAGAAGGGCCGCATCCAGTACCCTGTCAAGGGCGCGACGATCGTCGGCAGCGGCCCCGAGTCCCTGACCCGCGTGACGATGATCGGCAACGACATGCGGCTGGACACCGGCGTCGGCGTCTGCGGCAAGGAAGGGCAGAGCGTGCCGGTCGGCGTCGGCCAGCCGACGCTGCGCATCGAGGGCCTGACGGTCGGAGGCACGGCCTGAGCGAGCCGGTGACGCTGGCCGCCATCGAGGCGGCCGCCCAGCGGCTCGCCGGCCAGGTGCTGGACACGCCCTGCGTCGAATCGAAGACCCTGAGCCACATCCTGGGCGCGCAGGTCTTCCTGAAGTTCGAGAACCTGCAGTTCACCGCCTCGTTCAAGGAGCGCGGTGCGCTGAACAAGCTCGCGCGGCTGGTCGAGACGGGGACGCCGCTGAAGGGCGTGATCGCGGCGTCGGCCGGCAACCACGCGCAGGGCGTCGCCCACCATGCGCAGCGCCTCGGCCTGCGCGCGGTGATCGTGATGCCGACCCTCACCCCCACCGTCAAGGTCGAGCGCACACGCGGCTTCGGCGCCGAGGTCGTGCTGCACGGCGAGACCTTCGACGCCGCACGCGAGCGCGCGATGCAGATCGCCGAGGCCGAGGGCCTGAGCTTCGTGCACCCATTCGACGACGCCGACGTGATCGCCGGCCAGGGCACGATCGCGCTCGAGATGCTGCGCGCGCAGCCCGACCTGGACACGCTCGTGATCGCGGTCGGCGGCGGCGGGCTGATCTCGGGCATCGCCACCGCGGCGCGCGCGGTCAGGCCCGACCTGCGCATCATCGGCGTGCAGACCGCGCGCTTCCCGGCGATGGTCAACGCGATCAAGGGCACCGCCCACCCGCAGGGCAGCAGCACGATCGCCGAAGGCATCGCGGTCGGCCAGCCCGGCGCGATCACGCGCGAGATCATCCGCCGCCTGGTCGACGACCTGGTGCTCGTCGACGAGGGCGACATCGAGCAGGCGATCGTGATGCTGCTCGAGATCGAGAAGACCCTCGTCGAGGGTGCGGGCGCGGCCGGCCTCGCGGCCATCATCAAGGACCCGGCACGCTACCGCGGCCACAAGGTCGGCCTCGTATTGTGCGGCGGCAACATCGACCCGCTGCTGCTGTCGGCGATCATCGGCCGTGGCATGGTGCGGGCCGGGCGTCTGGCGCGCATCCGCGTCGGCGCGCGCGACACGCCCGGGGTGCTCGCCCGGCTGACCGCGGTCGTCGCGCAGGCCGGCGCGAACATCGAGGAGGTGCACCACCAGCGCGCGTTCTCGCTGCTGTCGGCGCAGAACGTCGAGGTCGAGCTCGTGCTGCAGACGCGCAACCGGGCCCACATCGAGGCGCTGCTGGCAGCGCTGCGCGAGGCCGGATTCGAGGCGTCTTCTTATTGACCGGCCGGCATGCTAGAGTCCGCCGCATGCATCCGGTTTTCTTTACGACCTTTTGGTTCTCGCACCGCACGGCGGCTGGAGAGGCAAACGCGTAATCGGATCGAACGCAGACCCCCCACAGAACCGCCGGCGCCCCCGGCGGTTTTTCGTTGCCGGGACGCCTTCCACAGGACACCGCCATGAGCCCGAAGACCACCGCCCCGGCCGCCGAGAACCGCTACGCGCTGAGCGAGAAGACGAGCCAGACCGACGACCTGCGCATCCGCGACGTCACCCCGCTGCCGCCGCCGGAGCACCTGATCCGCTTCTTCCCGATCGCCGGCACGCCGGTCGAGACCCTGGTCGGCGACACCCGCCAGGCGGTGCGGCGGATCATGCAGGGCAAGGACGACCGGCTGCTGGTCATCATCGGCCCGTGCTCGATCCACGACCCGGCGGCGGCGCTGGAGTACGCGCGCAGGCTGAAGGCCGAGCGCGAGCGATTCGAGGGCACGCTCGAGGTCGTGATGCGCGTCTACTTCGAGAAGCCGCGCACCACGGTCGGCTGGAAGGGGCTGATCAACGACCCCTACCTCGACGGCAGCTTCCGCATCCACGAGGGCCTGCGCATCGCACGCCAGCTGCTGCTGGAGATCAACCGGCTGGGCGTGCCGGCGGCCGGCGAGTTCCTCGACACGATCAGCCCGCAGTACATCGCCGACCTCGTCAGCTGGGGCGCGATCGGCGCCCGCACCACCGAGAGCCAGGTGCACCGCGAGCTGGCCTCGGGGCTGTCGGCGCCGATCGGCTTCAAGAACGGCACCGACGGCAACATCCGGATCGCGATCGACGCGATCCAGGCCGCGGCGCGGCCGCACCACTTCCTGTCGGTGCACAAGAACGGCCAGGTGGCGATCGTCGAGACCAAGGGCAACAAGGACTGCCACGTGATCCTGCGCGGCGGCAAGGCGCCGAACTACGACGCCGAGCACGTCGCCGCGGCGTGCGCCGAGATCGAGGCGGCCAAGCTCGACTGCCGGCTGATGGTCGACGCCAGCCACGCCAACAGCGCCAAGCAGCACCAGCGCCAGATCGAGGTCATGCGCGACGTCGGGACCCAGGTCGCGGGCGGCAACCGTTGCCTGTTCGGCGTGATGGTCGAGAGCCACCTGCACGGCGGCGCGCAGAAGTTCAGCCCCGGCAAGGACGACCCGGCCGCGCTCGAATACGGCAAGAGCATCACCGACGCCTGCCTCGGCTGGGACGACTCGGTGGCCGTGCTGCAGGGCCTGTCGGACGCCGTCAAGGCGCGGCGCAAGCGCGGCTGAGCGACGCGGCCCTCAGCGCGTCAGGCGCTCGCGCCAGCCGAGCCCGGCCTCGGTGCCGGCCGCCGGTCTGTACTCGCAGCCGATATGGCCCGTGTAGCCGATGCGGTCGAGGTGCGCGAACAGGAAGGTGAAGTTGATCTCGCCGGTGCCGGGCTCGTGCCGGCCGGGGTTGTCGGCGAGCTGCATGTGGGCGATGCGCGGCAGGTGGCGCTCGATCGTCGCCGCCAGCTCGCCCTCCATGCGCTGCGCATGGTAGATGTCGTACTGGATGAACGCGTTGTCAGCGCCCACTTCGTCGAGGATCGAAATCGCCTGCGCGGTGGTGTTCAGGTAGAAGCCCGGGATGTCGTAAGAGTTGATCGGCTCGATCAGCAGTCTCAACCCCGCCTTCTTGAACTCCGCCGCCGCGTACTTCAGGTTCTCGACATAGGTACTGCGCAGCAGTTCGCGCGCCGCGCCGGCGGGCGTCGTGCCGGCCAGGCAGTTCAACTGCGGCACGCCGAGCCGGGTGGCGTAGTCGATGCCGAGCGCGACGCTGTCGCGGAACTCGGCGCGACGGTCCGGATGGCAGGCCAAGCCGCGTTCGCCGCCCTCCCAGTCGCCGGGCTGCAGGTTGTGCAGCACCGGCTCGAGCCGGTGGGCGTCGAGCCGGTCTCTGATCTCCTCGGGCTTGAACGGGTAGGGGAACAGGAACTCCACCGCGTCGAAGCCGGCACGCGCGGCACGCTCGAACCGGTCGAGGAAGGGCACCTCGTTGAACAGCGTCGTCAGGTTGGCGGCGAACCGGGGCATCGCAGGGCCGTCGTCTTGCGGATGCGTCCCGGCTACAGCGCCAGGATCGACACCGCCTTCGTCACCAGGTAGGCCTCCAACGCCTCGGGCCCGCCCTCGGAGCCGTAGCCCGAGTCCTTGACGCCGCCGAAGGGCATCTCGGGCGACGGCGTGGCCGGCTGGTTGATCCACAGCATGCCGACCTCGACCTCGCGCGCCAGCCGGTGCGCATTGGCGATCGACTGCGTGTACGCGTAGCCGGCCAGGCCGTAGGGCAGGCGGTTGGACTCCTGGATCGCCTCGTCGAGCGTGTCGAAGCCGCGGATCGCCGCGACCGGGCCGAAGGGCTCGTTGTTGAAGACCTCGGCGTCCAGCGACACGTCGGTCAGCACCGTCGGCGCGAAGAAGTTGCCGCTGCTGCCGACCCGCTCGCCGCCGGTCGCGACCTTCGCGCCCTTGGCGCGCGCGTCGGCCATCACCTTGTCCATCGCGGTCAGTCGGCGCGGGTTGGCCAGCGGGCCGAGCGTCGTGCCCTCGGCCAGGCCGTCGCCGAGCTTCAGGCCTTCGGCGTGCCGCACGAGGCGCTTGGCGAACTCGTCGCGGATGCTGTGGTGGACCAGGAAGCGCGTCGGCGAGATGCAGACCTGGCCGGCGTTGCGGAACTTGGCGCCGCCGGCGGCCTTCACCGCGCGCTCGAGGTCGGCGTCCTCGCAGACGATCACCGGCGCGTGGCCGCCGAGTTCCATCGTCACGCGCTTCATGTGCTGGCCGGCCATCGCCGCGAGCTGCTTGCCCACCGGCGTCGAGCCGGTGAAGGTGACCTTGCGGATGGTCCGGTGCGGGATCAGGTAGCCCGAGATCTCGGCCGGGTTGCCGAACACCAGGCCGACCGTGCCGGCCGGCACGCCGGCGTCGACGAAGGCCTGCAGCAGCGCCGCCGGCGAGGCCGGCGTCTCCTCCGGCGCCTTGACGAGGAAGCTGCAGCCGCTGGCCAGCGCGGCGCCGAGCTTGCGCACGATCTGGTTGACCGGGAAGTTCCACGGCGTGAAGGCCGCGACCGGGCCGATCGGCTCCTTCATCACCAGCTGCTGCGCGGCCAGGTTGCGCGACGGCACGATGCGGCCGTAGACGCGCCGACCCTCGTCGGCGAACCACTCGATGATGTCGGCGCCGGCCAGCACCTCGATACGCGCCTCGGCGAAGGGCTTGCCCTGCTCCATCGTCAGCAGGCGCGCGATGTCGGCGGCGCGCTCGCGCACCAGGCCGGCGGCCTTGCGCATGGTCGCCGCGCGCTCGTTCGCCGGCACGTTGCGCCAGGCGTCGAAGCCGCGCTGCGCGGCGGCGAGCGCGTGGTCCAGGTCCTCGATGCCGGCATGCGCGACCCGGCCGATCGTCTGGCCGGTGGCAGGGTTGACGACGTCCAGCGTCTTGCCGCTGCGCGCGTCGCACCACTCGTTGGCGATCAGCAGGCGGGTGTCGGGGTAGGCGGGGGCGTTCATGGCGGTCCTTCGGGTTCGATGAATGGCAACCGCCAATGATCGCACCGCCGGCCGGTGCCTGCAGCGTGGCAAGATCGGCCGACGATGGCCTCCGACAACCCACCCAACGGCGCCGAATCGCTCGTCCGGACGCTGGCCGCGAGCGGCGTCGAGTTGTGCTTCGCCAACCCCGGCACCTCGGAGATGCACTTCGTCGCCGCGCTCGACCGCATCGACGGCGTGCGCTGCGTGCTCGGCCTGTTCGAGGGTGTGGCCACCGGCGCCGCGGACGGGTACTGGCGCATGGCGCGCCGTCCGGCGACGACGCTGCTGCACCTCGGCCCGGGCCTGGGCAACGGCTGGGCCAACCTGCACAACGCGCGCAAGGCACGCTCGGGCATCGTCAACATCGTCGGCGACCACGCCACCGAGCACGCCCGCTTCGAGTCGCCGCTGCACTCGGACCTGGACGGCGTCGCCGGTGCGGTGTCGCACTGGACGCGGCGCTCTCTGCGCGGCGCCGACGTCGGCGCCGACGGCGCGGCCGCGGTGGCCGCGGCGCGCGACGGCGAGGTCGGGCGCATCGCGACACTGATCCTGCCGGCCGACACCGCCTGGACCGAGGCCGCCGACCCCGTCGGAGGGCCCTGGCCGGGCCACGCCACCTGGTTCCACAGCGAGCACTACCTGCACTCCGGACACGTCGACCCGGACATCACCGGGCTGGTCGGATTGCGCGCGCACGCCGACGCACGGGCTG
>CALJUI010000367.1 GCA_937975735.1 uncultured Rubrivivax sp. | reverse complement strand
GACGCGACGCTGGACCTGGCCGCCGAGGTGGGCGACCCGCTGCACCCGGCGCTGATCGAGTGCGCGCTGCACCGGCTCAAGGCCCACATCCCGATGCGCACCTGGCGCGAGGCGCTCGGCGCCGCGCGGCGCCAGGACACGAACGACCCCGAGCACTGACGATGCTGCTGATCCTCTCGCCCGCCAAGACCCTCGACTTCGACAGCCCCCTCGACCCGAGCCTCGAACCACGCGCCACAAGGCCGGACTTCGTCGACGACGCGGCCGAGCTGATCGGTCTGCTGCGCCAGCGCACGCCGCAGGAGCTGCAGGCGATGATGTCGCTGTCGGCGCCGCTGGCGCAGCTCAATGCGGAGCGCTACGCGGCCTTGCTCGAGCGCTTCACGCGCCACAACAGCCGTCCGGCGCTGCTGGCCTTCGCCGGCGAGGTCTACCTCGGCCTGCAGGCCAGCTCGCTGCCGGACGAGGCGCTGGACTGGGCGCAGCGCCATGTGGTGATCCTGTCCGGCCTGTACGGCGCGCTGCGCGCGCTGGACCGGCTGCAGCCCTACCGGCTGGAAATGGGCACGCGGCTGCCGAACCGGCGCGGCGCCGACCTCTACCGCTTCTGGGGCGACCGCCTCGCGTCCTGGCTGGACCGCCGCACGCGCGGCCACGCGCACCGCGCGGTGGTCAACCTGGCGTCGCAGGAGTACGCACGCGCGGTCGACCGCGATGCGCTGCGCGCGCGCTGAGTCGACTGCGTGTTCGAGGAGGTGGGCGCCGACGGCCCGCGCGTCGTGGGCGTGTTCGCCAAGCGGGCGCGCGGCATGATGGCGCGCCATCTGATCGAGCGCCGTGTGGAGGACCCGGACGACCCCGACGGCATCGACGCCTTCGACGTTGCCGGCTACCGGCTCGATGCCCGCGTGTCCACGCCGGACCGGCGCGTGTTCCGCCGCGCCGACGGAGGCTGAACGTGGCCGGGCAGGACTACCAGCGCCCCACCGAGGACCTGCGACTGTGGCTCAAGGCCCAGCTTGCCTCGGGCAGCACGCTGGGCGAGGTGATGAGCGCGATGCGGGCCAGCGGCTGGCACGAGGTGGTGGCACGGCAGGCGCTCGAGCAGCTCGGCGCCGCCGGCGCCAAGCCCGCCGAGGTGCCGCCCGGCGGGCCCGTGCCGGAGCCGGACCTGGCCACGGGCGCGTCCACGCTCGACGTCGACGGCCACCCGGTTGTCGTGCGGATGGCGATGAAGCATCCGCGCCTGATCGTCTTCGGCGGCCTGCTGTCCGTCGAGGAGTGCGATGGCCTGATCGGCGAGGCGCGCCCGCGCCTGTCGCGCTCGCTGACGGTCGAGACCGACCGCGGCGGCACCGAGGTCAATGCCGCGCGCACCAGCGACGGCATGTTCTTCCGCCGCGGCGAGACGGCGCTGATCGAACGCGTCGAGCGCCGCATTGCGCGGCTGCTGAACTGGCCCGTGGCCTGGGGCGAGGGGCTGCAGGTGCTGCGCTATGGCCAGGGTGCGGAGTACCGCCCGCACCACGACTACTTCGACCCGCAGCATGCCGGCACGGCGCCGGTGCTGGCGCGCGGCGGGCAGCGCGTGGGCACGCTGATCATGTACCTGAACACGCCACCGTGCGGCGGCGCCACGGTCTTCCCGGACGTGATGCTCGACGTCGCCGCCACGCGTGGCGACGCGGTCTTCTTCAGCTATGACCGGCCGCATCCGTCCACGCGCACGCTGCACGGCGGGGCACCAGTGCTGGCCGGCGAGAAGTGGGTGGCGACGAAGTGGCTTCGCGAGCGCGAGTTTAACTGAGCGCCGGCCGCCCCCGGATCATACGGTGACCGTCTGCCCGTGCTCGGGCACATCGGCACGCCAGCCCAGCTCGTCCTTCAGGCGCATGCGCAGCGTGTCGCTGGCGTCGGGCTCGCCATGCACGACGAAGCAGCGCTGCGGTGCACGGGGCATCTGCAGCAGCCAGCGCAGCAGGCGTCGGCGTCGGCGTGGCCCGACAGGCCCTGCAGCTGGCTGACCGTGGCGCGCACCGGCACGTACTCGCCGTGGATCTTGACCTCGGTGGCGCCGCCCACCAGGTGGGCACCTCGGCTGCCGCCGACCTGGAAGCCGGGAAAGACGATGTGGTGGCGCGGGTCCGGCGCCATCGCCTTGAGGTGGTGCAGCACGCGGCCGCCGGTGGCCATGCCGCTGGCCGACAGGATGATCGACGGATAGCGGGAGCGCACCAGACGCATTGACTGCTGCGGCGTGGTGACCATGCGCACGCCTTCGTCGAGCGCCTTCGCCTCGCCTCGCTTCAGCCGCAG
>CALJUI010000366.1 GCA_937975735.1 uncultured Rubrivivax sp. | reverse complement strand
AGGAGCAAGAATACCTCCAGCGCATCGCGGGCCAGTCGCCATGCCGTTGGCGCTCCGCTTGAGCGAAGGGTTAGGTTCCCAGGCACTCATATGAGCCAGTAGGCCACCGCGACGAGACTGAGCAGCCAGATACAGATGATGACGGCCGCAGCTGCTCCGCTACGAGGACGCTCAAGGACGGCCGCGGCCTTGACACGCGAGTCAACCAAGACCTCAGATGGCAACATGCGAATGACGAGCATGAGACCCAGCGGGACAAGCAGGAGGTCGTCGAGGGAGCGAAGGACTGGAATGAAGGCGGGGCTAAGCGCGTAGGCGGCCACCGAAACGGCAAGGATTCGAACGATTAGCGACGTCCTTGGATCGCGTGCGGCGAAGTAGACGGCCACAACGTCCCGCTTGATGCGCCGAGCCCAAGACTTCGCGTTGGCAATCAGTTGCACGGGAACCTAACTAGGATTTAGGGCGCAGCAGTGCTGCATAACGTCGGACGCTGCTCCCTAACTCCGCAGGCCCGATCAGCTGTAGGCCCGCTTGTGGCCTGGGTTTCTGGCGCATAGACTGTACACCCATACAGTACTCTTCCGCCGCGCAAAGCGGCAGACCGCATTGAACACGCCCGCGCGCTTGCCGACCACCCCTTTGCTCGGCGGACACGGGCTTTCCCTAGGGAGCTGCCATGCCGCCCGACCTCGATGCCCGGGTGCGCCCGCAGGCGCCTGCGCCGGCGCTGCCGCCGCTACAGGCCACGCGGCTGCTGGACCAGGTGCGTGAGCGGGTGCGTTTCCTGCACTACAGCCATCGCACGGAGGAGGTCTATGTGCACTGGGTGCGTGCCTTCGTGCGCTTCAGCGGCCTGCGCCACCCGCGCGAGCTGGGCGGGCCGGAGGTGGAGGCCTTCTTGGGCTGGCTGGCTGCCGAGCGCTCGGTGTCGGCGTCGACGCACAAGCAGGCGCTGTCGGCGCTGCTTTTCCTGTACACGAAGGTGCTGGGGGTGCGGCTGCCGTGGATGAGCGACATCGGCCGGCCACGGGTGCCACGCCGGCTGCCGGTGGTGCTGTCGGTGGACGAGGTGGCGCGGGTGCTGGGGGCGCTGCAGGGTGAGCATCAGTTGCTGGGTGCCCTGCTCTACGGCGCGGGGCTGCGCCTGCTGGAGGGGCTGCAGCTTCGGGTGAAGGACCTGGACTTCGGCCACCAGGCGCTGATCGTGCGCCAGGGCAAGGGCGGCAAGGACCGGGTGGTGATGCTGCCGCAGAGCCTGGTGCCCAGGCTGCAGGCCCAGCTGCGCCAGGCGCATGTCCTGTGGGCCGAGGACCGTGACCACGGGCGCTCGGGGGTGTGGATGCCCGATGCGCTGGAGCGCAAGTACCCGCGGGCGGGCTCGAGCTGGGCCTGGTTCTGGGTGTTCCCGCAGGCGGCGCACTCGACGGACCCGCGCACGGGCGTGGTGCGGCGCCATCACCTGTACGACCAGACCTTCCAGCGGGCGTTCAAGCGCGCGGTGCAGAAGGCGGGAGTGGTGAAGCCGGCCACACCGCACACGCTGCGGCACTCGTTTGCGACGCACCTGCTTCAGCGCGGGTCGGACATCCGCACGGTGCAAGAACTGCTGGGGCATGCCGACGTGGCCACCACGATGATCTAC
>CALJUI010000365.1 GCA_937975735.1 uncultured Rubrivivax sp. | reverse complement strand
CCCGCCTGGCGCCATGCGCTCAGTCGGCGCCGCGCCCCTTGGTCAGGCTCAGCGTCAGCGCGATGGCCTGCTCGACCGCGACCGCCGGGTGGATCGTCTCGATCGACACCACGGGCTCGCGGATCAGGCGGTCCGCGTACCACCAGCCATGCTGGCGCGCGTCGTCGAGCAGCCGGGCCGCCGCCACCGGCGTCAGCGCGTAGGCGTAGGCGCAGCTCATCGTCACCAACCCCGGCCAGTCGTAGGGCGTGAAGCCGTGCCGGTACACGGCATGGTCCTTGCGCGGCGCATAGATGTCGGCGAAGCCCCGTGCCCGCCTCAGGCTCGAGCCTTCCCAGTTCAGGTGCAGCACGTCCTGCCAGACAGGCTCGGGCCATGCGCGCACGAACAGCGCGTCGTGCTCGGCGATGACCATCGCCTCGCCCTGCTCGGCGCAGCGCGTCCACAGCGCGTGGTGCGACGCGAAGCAGCCGGCGGTGCCCAGCGAATGCGGCTTCATCCCGGCGCGCAGCGCCAGGCCTTGCGCCGCCAGGTAGGCGCGGCCGTCGTGGCCGGTGTAGGCCTCGAACATGCGGGCCTCGTAGCCATGGGTTTGCGCCGACGCCAGCGCCGTCAGCCCGGCCTGCCAGGACTGCGGGTGTTTCTGGATGGCGATGACGTGGACCTGCATGGCGTGGTGGCGGCGGGCAAGACGCGGCGCGGGGTCGGCGCGGTGGATCGGTGGGGCCGGTGGGGCCGGTGATGGTTCGCACCGTCTCGCCAGCCCGGCGGCTGCGCCGTATGCTGGCGCGCATGGTACCCACGCTGCGCCGCCCCTGGCCGCCCGAGCCGCGATGAGCTCCCGCGACGACCCCCTTCCGGATCCGGCCCGCCCCGGTTTTTCCACCGCCGAGATCGGTGCCCTCGCGCACCTGTACCGCGGCGAGGTCTACCGGTCGACGACCTGGCGCTCCCGACTGGACACGACGACCAACTGGTCGGTGGTGACGCTGGGCGTGGCGCTGTCGATCTCGTTCTCGTCGCCGCAGGCCTCGCCGTTGCCGTTGCTGCTGGTTGGCTCGCTTATCCTGCTGTTCCTGCTGCTGGAGACGCGCCGCTACCGCTACTTCAACGTCTGGCGCGCGCGCTGCCGCTGGATCGAGCGGCACTTCTACGTGCCGATGCTCGATGGACACGCGTCACCGGTGATCGGCTGGCGCGAGGCGCTGGCGCACGACTACGACAAGCCGCACTACCACGTGTCCTTCGTCACCGCGCTCGGCCGGCGCGTGCGGCGCAACTACCTGTGGATCATCATGATCCAGGGCGCGGCCTTTGTCGGCAAGCTGCTGGTGCACCCGACGCCGCTGAGCTCGGTCGACGAGTTCTTCCGCCGCGCCGACGTCGGCCCGGTGACCGGCGAGCTCGTGCTCGCCGGGGGCGCGCTCTACCTGGGCGCGCTGGCCCTGGTGTCGGTCTGGAGCGAACTCGCCGACAACCGCAAGTGGGGCATGCAGCCGCCGGGTGCCGGCAGCAGCATGGGCTGAGCCTGGATCAGCAGCCGGCCGTGCAGCGCCCCTGGCCGTCGAAGCTCATCGTGCGCCCGCTCAGCGGCAGGTGCACCGGCACCTTGGTGGCCTTGATGAAGGCTTCGGTGCGCGTGCCGCTGCGCAGCTTGCCGCCCTCGGTGGCGGGCTCGTTGGCGTGCGACGCGATCACCGACGCCGGCTGCACCAGGTCGTTGATGACGTAGGCGGCTTCCGTCGGACCGGTGGTGAAGGTGTCGCCGATGTTGATGACGGCCAGCTTGGCGCCGTAGTGCCGTCGCACCACGGTCTCCTGCTCGGCGGTGATGCCGGTGTCGCCCGACAGGTAGACCGCCAGGCCGTTGCTGAAGGTCAGCACGTAGCCGCCGGGCGGGCCGACGTAGGCGGTCAGCCCGGAGCCGGACAGCAGCTCGGCATAGGCCTTCTCGAGGAATGCGGGCGCCAGGCCATTGCTGTGCGCCGCCGGCACCGTGGTCACCTTGACGCCGCCGACCTTGGCGCTGGCACCGAATCGCACCAGACCGACCTGCGACGCCTCGCCGCCGGCACCCTGCACCTTGCGCGCGAAGAACGACGCCATCTCGGCGCCGACCAGCAGCCTGGCCTTCTTGCCGACGGTGATGTCCACGGTGTTGGAGTTCGGCGTCGTCGGCACGCTGAAGTCGGGCCGCCCGCAGGCGCCGGCATTGGCGGCCGGCTGGATCACGTCGCCCAGGTGGTCCCCATGCACATGGCTGAGCAGCACGGCGTCGACCTTGCCCAGGCGCGGGTCGGCCGGGCCCCGCACGGTGCGGCCAGCGTCGTAGAGGATGCGCGTGCCGTCCGGGTCCTCGAAGACCAGCGCACGGTCGAGCGCGCAGAACTCTCCATCGTGGCTGCCCAGCGGCGTGACCTTGACCTCGGCGGCCCAGGCCGCGATGGGGGGCGTGGCGGTGGCCGCGGCAGCGAGCAGCAGGGCGGCCAGCGTCTGGGGCGAGGTCAGTCGGTCGGGCATCTCGGGCTCCTTCGCAAGGGCGACA
>CALJUI010000364.1 GCA_937975735.1 uncultured Rubrivivax sp. | reverse complement strand
AACGCGCCACAGGACCGCAAGAGGCCAGGATCAGATGTCCACGCGACCGACCATCGTCGTGCTCGCCGCGGGCCAGGGCAGCCGTTTCGGCGGCAGCAGCCACAAGCTGGCGCAAGCCTTCGGCCCCGGCACCGTGCTCGGAGGCACGTTGCGCCATGCGCTGGAGACACGCTCTCCGGTCGTCGTGGTGACGACGGCGCCGCTGGCCGGCGAAGCCGCGCGCTGGATCGCCACGCGCGACACCGTGCTGCTGTCCGACGCCGAGGCGGCGCGCGGCATGGGCCATTCGATCGCCGCCGGCGTCTCCGCCACCGCCGACGCCGCGGGCTGGCTGATCCTGCCCGGCGACATGCCCCTGATCCGCCCCGGCTCGATCGACGCGGTGGCCGACGCGCTGGCCGACCATCCGGTGGCCTACGCGCAGCACCTCGGGCGCCGCGGCCACCCGGTCGGCTTCGGCGCCGAGCTGTACTCGGAGCTGATCGGCCTGTCCGGCGACGAAGGCGCGCGCCGGCTGATCGCCCGCTACCCGGCGGTCGGCGTCGAGGTCGACGATCCCGGCGTGCTGATGGACGTCGACACCGAGGCCGACCTGGCGGCGGCGCGGGCCGCGGCCGGCGTCGCCTGAAGCAGGCCTTCGCGCGCGGCCAGCGCCATCAGGCGCTCGATCTCGCGGTCGCGGATGCCGCGCTCGCGCAGCGCCTGCGCGGTCTCCGCGAGGTAGTGCAGCGTCGTGCCGTAGCGGCCGCGGGCATGGCGCAGGATGTCGATCATCTGCGCATCGGGCAGCCGCCCCAGGTGGGCGTCGCTGCGCCGCGGCAGCGTGAAGGCCAGCGCCGGCACCACGCCCTGCGGCGTCCGGCAGGGCAGCCATCGGGGGTCGTAGACCGGATTCGGCATCTCGCGTCGCCACAGCCGGTCGAGTTCGGCCTCGGTGTCGGCCTGCGCAATGCGGTAGACGACGCCCCGGCAGGCGCCGCCCGACAGCAGCGCGAACACCAGCCCCGGGCGCTCGGGCGTCCCCCGGTTGACCCGCGAGCGCATCCGCAGCGCGCGGTGCCAACCGTGCACCAGTGCCGGCCGCTGCTCGACGGCGTGGAACTCGGGGCGCCAGATCAGCGATGCGTAGCCGAACACCCACAGGTCGCCACCGCCGCCCCACTGCGTGCGGGTACGGCGCAGCAGGGCGCACTCGGCGTCGGGGCGTTGGTTGGCGGCAGCGGTCATGCGCTTCGATGATGGCGCATCCGGGTCCCAGGGTTGACCTTGTAACCAAGTTACTTGAGAATCTGTGCCATGGTTACCAACGCACCGACCGTCTCATGAAGCCCGCCGTCCTTGCCGTCACCGAGCGGATCCGCCGGCGCAGCGCCGACGGCCGCAGCGACTACCTCGCCCGGATCGATGCCTGGAGCGAGCGGCCGCGCGGTGCCGAGCGGCTGGGCTGCGCCAACGTCGCGCACGCGTTCGCGGCGCTGCCGACCAACGACAAGCTGCGCGTGACCGTCGAGCGCGCGCCGAACATCGGCGTCGTGACGGCCTACAACGACATGCTGTCGGCGCATCAGCCCTTCGAAGCCTATCCGGCGATCCTGCGCGACGAGGCCGGGCGCCACGGCGCGACGGTGCAGGTGGCCGGCGGCGTGCCGGCGATGTGCGACGGCGTCACGCAAGGCCAGCCGGGCATGGAGCTGAGCCTGTTCTCGCGCGACACGATCGGCATGGCCACTGCGGTCGCACTGTCGCACGACGTCTTCGACGGCGCGCTGCTGCTCGGCGTGTGCGACAAGATCGTGCCCGGGCTGCTGATCGGCGCGCTGCACTTCGGCCATCTGCCCTGCGTCTTCGTGCCCGCCGGGCCGATGAGCTCGGGCCTGTCCAACAGCGACAAGGCCAAGGTGCGCGAGCGTGCGGCGCAGGGCCAGGTCGGGCGCGACGAGCTGCTGCGCGCGGAGAGCGCGGCCTACCATGGCCCGGGCACCTGCACCTTCTACGGCACCGCGAACAGCAACCAGATGCTGCTCGAGGCGATGGGACTGCACGTGCCGGGCACCGCCTTCGTGCACCCGCACGATGGCCTGCGCGAGGCGCTGACGCGCGAAGCGCTGCGCACCGTGCTCGCCATCCGACCCGGCGGGCCGCGCTTCACGCCGATCGGCCGGCTCGTCGACGAGCGCGTGATCGTCAACGCGATGGTCGCGCTGCTGGCCACCGGCGGCTCCACCAACCACCTGATCCACTGGGTCGCGGTGGCCCGGGCGGCCGGCATCGTGATCGACTGGAGCGACTTCGCCGAGTTGTCGGCCGCGGTGCCGCTGCTGGCCCGCGTCTACCCGAACGGCAGCGCCGACGTGAACCAGTTCCAGGCCGCCGGCGGCCCGGGCTTCGTGCTGCGCGAGCTGATCGATGCCGGCTGCCTGCACGCCGACGTGACGACGGTGGCCGAAGGCGGCCTGGCCGCCTACACGCGCCAGCCCCGGTGGCAGGAGGACCGGTTGCGCTGGAGTGCGCTGCCGGCCGACAGCGGCGACAGCAGCGTGCTGCGCGTCGCCGCGACGCCGTTCTCGCCGACCGGCGGCCTGCGCCTGCTAGAGGGCAACCTCGGCCGCGCGGTGATCAAGGTCTCGGCGGTGCCCGAGGACCGGCACGTGATCGAGGCGCCGGCGCGCGTGTTCGACAGCCAGGAGGCGCTGCTCGCGGCGTTCCGCGACGGCGAGTTGGTCGGCGACGTGATCGCCGTCGTGCGCTTCCAGGGTCCGCGTGCCAACGGCATGCCCGAGCTCCACAAGCTGACGCCGCCGCTGGCCGTGCTGCAGGGGAAGGGGCAGCGCGTCGCGCTGGTGACCGACGGTCGCATGAGCGGCGCGTCGGGCAAGGTGCCGGCGGCGATCCACGTCAGCCCCGAGGCGCTGGCCGGTGGGCCACTGGCGCTCGTGCGCGACGGCGACCGGATGCGGCTCGATGCGGTCGCGGGCACGCTCGATGCGCTCGTCGACCCGGCCGAATGGGCGGCGCGCGAGCCGGCGACGATCGACCCGGCGCAGGTCCAGAGCAACGGCCATGGCCTGGGCCGCGAGTTGTTCGCCGGCATGCGCCGACAGGTGACGGCGGCCGAGCAGGGCGCGGTGACCTGGCTGTGAAGGAGAACACCATGATGAATCCCCGCACGCTGGCCGAGTACGGCCCGGTGATCCCGGTCATCGTCATCGACCGGCTGGACGACGCGGTCCCGCTCGCCGAGGCGCTCGTCGCCGGCGGCGTGCGGGTGCTCGAGATCACGCTGCGCACGCCGGTGGCCTTGAAGGCGATGGCGGCGATCGCCCGCGCGGTGCCGCAGGCGATCGTCGGCGCCGGCACGCTGCGCACGCCGGCCGACGTCCAGGCCGCGCGCGACGCGGGCTGCGTGTTCGGCGTCAGCCCCGGCTACACCGCGGCGATCGGGCGGGCCTGCCGCGAACGCGGCCTGCCGCTGCTGCCGGGCGTGGCGACCGCGGGCGAGGTGATGGCGGCGCAGGACGACGGCCATGACTTCCTGAAGTTCTTCCCGGCGGCGGCCGCCGGCGGGCTGCCGATGCTCAAGGCGCTGGCCGGGCCGTTCGCCGACGTCGCCTTCTGCCCGACGGGCGGGCTGACGGTCGATACGGCACCGTCCTACCTGGCTTTGCCCAACGTGCTCGTCTGCGGCGGCTCGTGGCTGACCCCGGCCGATGCCGTCGCCAACGGCGACTGGGCGCGCATCACCGCGCTGGCCCGGGCGGCGGGCGCACTGCGGGCCTGATCAGCGCGGCCATCGCTTCGGCACCGTCGGCGGCGAGACCGTCGGCGACGCCGGCGCGGTCGGCCTCGCTGCGGTTCTGGCTCAGCTTCCACTTGCCGACCAGCTGCGTGAGCTCGATGCGCACGCCGACGATCGCCTTGAGCATCTGCGCGAGGTAGTCCGGCGGCGCTTCGTCAATCGACCACGGCCGCTCGCGGCCGGCCTCGTGGCGCGTGGTCAGGCGGCCGACCAGGCTGCGCAGCCAGTCGGCATCGGTCACCGCGCGCAGCACGCCGTGCGCGTGCACGACCGTGTAGTTCCAGGTCGGCACGACCTTGTGGTGCTCGGCCTTCGACGGGTACCAGTTCGGCGACACGTAGGCCTGCAGGCCCTGGAACACCGCCAGCACCGGCTGGCCGTCGGCACGCTGCCAGACCGGATTGGCGCGCGCGACATGGCCGTGCAGCGCGCCCTGCGGCCCGTCGTCGGGGTCGAACACGAACGGCAGGTGGTCCGCGGTCAGGCCGCCTTCGCCGGTGCTGACCAGCGTCGCGAACGGATGGGCGTCGAGCAGCGCGCGCAGCGCCTGCGGGTCGTCCTGCGCGAAGTGGCGCGGCTGGTACACGCTGGTCTCAGGCGCCGCGCTGGATCAGCTCGATCTTGTAGCCGTCGGGGTCGGTGATGAAGGCGATCACCGTGCTGCCGCCCTTGACCGGCCCCGGCTCGCGGGTGATCGCGCCGCCGAGCGCGACGGCCTTGTCGCGCAGTGCATCGCAGGTCGCCTTCACGTCGTCGACGCCGAGCGCGATGTGGCCGAAGCCGGTGCCGACCTCGTAGCGGTCGACGCCGTAGTTGTAGGTCAGCTCGATCTCGGCATGCTCGGGGTTCTTGCCGTAGCCGACGAAGGCGAGGTCGTACTTCTGGTCGGGCCGCTCGGTGGTGCGCAGCAATGTCATGCCGAGCACCTGGGTGTAGAAGTGAATCGAGCGCTTCAGGTCGCCGACCCGGATCATCGTGTGGAGCAGTCGCATGGTGGTAATTGCAGCGTCAGTTGAGGTACATGCCGAGCAGGCGCCGGCCGCGGTCGACCGCGGCCTGATCGGGGCAGAGGCGGAACCAGTCGACGAGCTGGGCGCGGGCGCGTTCACGCGCCTCGGCGCGGTCGCGCTGGACGACCTCGAGCAGTTCGGCGAAGGCCTCGGCGAAGGCGCCGCGGTGGGCGTGCAGCGCGGCCAGCGCGAAGCGGGCCTCGTGATCCTTCGGGTCGGCATCGAGCCGCGCGCGCAGCTCGGCGGGATCGCCGGCCGGGGACGACTGGGTCAGCGCCCAGCGCGCAGTCAACGGCGCGTGGCGCCCGTCGCG
>CALJUI010000363.1 GCA_937975735.1 uncultured Rubrivivax sp. | reverse complement strand
GCGTGTTCCGCTCGATCATCAACGCAGCGTCCGCGCGCTCGATTGACGTCGGTCAAGTGCAGGGCCGGCGCCTAAAATTCGCAACCGATGGCTACCCTCCCCGCCTCGTGCGATGTCCTGGTCGTGGGCGCCGGCCCGGCAGGCAGCGCCTGCGCGCAACGGCTGGCCGCCGCCGGCCGCCACGTGCTGCTGGCCGACCAGTATGCCTTCCCGCGCGACAAGGTCTGCGGTGACGGGCTGATCCCCGACGCGCACGAGGCGCTGCGCGAGCTCGGCGTGCTCGACGAGGTGATGGCGCATGCGCAGCGCGTGGTGGCCGTCAGCTGCTTCGCGCCGCGCGGCGGCCGTGTCGACGTGCCCGGCACGCTGGCGGTGCTGCCCCGTCGCGAGCTCGACCCCATCATCGTGCGCTCGGCCCAGCGCGCCGGGGCCGAGCTGCTGCCGCCGCTGCGCTTCGAGGCGCCGCTCGTCGAGGGTGACCGCGTCGTCGGTGCCACGTTCAAGCGCGGCGACGCGACGCACACGGTGCACGCCGCGCGCGTCGTGCTGGCCACCGGCGCATCGACCGGCCCCATGCTGGCCGCCGGCCTGTGCGAAAGGCGCGTGCCCAGCGGCGTGGCACTGCGCGGCTACATCCGCCACGATGGCTGGGCCGACCCGGTGCGCACGCTGCAGATCGTCTGGCACCGGCGCCTGGCCGGCGGCTACGGCTGGATCTTCCCGGCGCCGGGCGGGCTCTACAACATCGGCGCCGGCTTCACCGGCAGCTACGCCGAGCGCGGCAACCCGCGCGCGATGTTCGAGGCCTTCGCCGAGGTGCATGCGCCGGCGCGCGTGCTGCTGGCGCAGGGCCAGTGGGTGGGCGAGCTCAAGGGCGCGCCGCTGCGCTGCTCGCTGACCGGCGCGCGCTGGTCGCGCCCGGGGCTGCTGGCCACCGGCGAGACGATCGGCAGCACCTACGCCTTCACCGGCGAAGGCATCGGCAAGGCGATGCGCACCGGGCTGCTCGCCGCCGACGCCCTGCTCGCCGGTGGCGAGGATGCCGACGTGCGCGCGCGCTACGAAGCCTCGCTGCGCGCGCTCAAGCCGCGCTTCGACCTGTACCAGAAGGCCGAACACGTCAATCGCCGGCCGTGGCTGACCGACCTCGTGATCTGGCGCGCGCGCAAGAGCGAGCGCATCCTCAGGCGCATGAGCGGGGTGCTCGAGGAAACGCAGAACCCGGGGCGCCTGCTCAGCTGGCGGGGCATCACCAAACTCATGTTCGAGTAGCCCATGTGCCAGTTGCTGGGCATGAACGCCAACACGCCCACCGACGTGATGTTCAGCTTCGCCGGCCTGGCCACGCGCGCCGACGAGCACAAGGACGGCTTCGGCATCGCCTTCTTCGAGGAGCGCGGCATCCGCGTCTTCATCGACCCCGAGAGCGCGCTGCGCTCGCCGGTGGCGCGGATGGTCAAGGACTACCCGATCAAGAGCGACCAGGTCATCGCCCACATCCGCAAGGCGACCTACGGCCGCATCGCGCTCGAGAATTGCCACCCCTTCGTGCGCGAGCTCTGGGGCCGCTACTGGGTGTTCGCGCACAACGGCGACCTGCACGGCTACATGCCGCGGCTGCACGGCCACTTCCGGCCGGTCGGCGACACCGACAGCGAGCGTGCCTTCTGCTGGATCATGCAGGAGCTGGCCAAGGCCCATGCGAGCGTGCCCAGCGTCGACGAGCTGACACGCACCCTGCGCGAGCTGATGCCGGCGCCGGCGGCCTTCGGCACCTTCAACATGCTGCTGTCCAACGGCCAGGCGCTGTGGGCGCACGCGTCGACCAAGCTGCACTGGCTGGTCCGCCAGCAGCCCTTCGGCGCGGCGACCCTGGCCGACGAGGACCTGAGCGTGGACTTCGGCCCGCTGACGACGCCGAGCGACCGCGTCGCGATCATCGCCACCGAGCCGCTGACCACCGGCGAGACCTGGACGCCGATGGCCCGCGGCGAGATGCAGGTCTTCGTCGACGGCGCGCCGTTCAGCCCCGCCGGCGGCGGCTGAAGCGCCCGTGCCGACCATTCGCCGCCTCGGCCCGCAGGCTGCGCGCGCCGGCTTCTAGAGTGGCGCCATGAGTTCACGACCGTTGTCCGAGGGCAACTGGCTGCAGCGCCGCTATCACGCCTGGGCCGCAGGCCACTACGCCCGCATGCCGCCGGCGCTGGCGGCCGAGGTCGAGCGGCTGGACCGCTGGCTGTACAGCCGCCACGGGCTGTGGCTGTGGGCCGGCGTGCTGGCGGCGCTGGTGGCCACGGTCGCCGGACTGGTGCTCGATGCCGGCCTGCCCTGGCCGCTGGCGCTGGGCAGCGCCCTGGTGCTGTGGCTGGGGCTGCCGATGGTGGCGCTGGGCGCCTGGCTGCAGCCGCAGAAGTTCAGCTCGCGCCGGCTGCTGCGTTCCACCCTGCTGATCGGCGCCCTGGCCTACGGGGGTGCGATCGTCGGTTTCCTGGTGGCGCGCGTGGTGCGGCTGGGCGGGCTGCAGACGGAGACGCTGGCGCAGGCGCTGGGGCAGGCCGCCGTGGCCACGCTGCCGGTGCTGGGCATCGGGCTGGCGGCGATGGTGCTGCTGCTGTGGGGCGTGGCGCAGATCCGCAGCGCGCAGGACCGCCGTGCGCTGGCGCAGATGACGCTGGCCCAGGCGCGCGACGCCGCCGAACGTCAGGCCGCGCAGGCCCAGCTGCACCTGCTGCAGGCCCAGATCCAGCCACACTTCCTGTTCAACACGCTGGCCGCGCTGCAGCACTGGGTCGACAGCGGGGACCCGCGCGCCGGCGCGCTGTTGCGGGACCTGACGGCTTTCCTGCGCGGCTCCACCGAGCTGCTGGCGCGTCCGGACGTGACGCTGGCCGACGAGGCCGAGGCGGTACGGCGCTACCTGCGCATCATGCAGGCCCGGCTGGGCGAGCGGCTGCGGTTCGAGATCGCGATCGACACCGCCAGCGGCACGCGGCGGCTGCCGTCGGGCGTGCTGCTGACGATGGTCGAGAACGCGGTCGAGCACGGCATCTCGCCGGCGCTCGGCGGCGGCACGGTACGGGTGGACGTGCGCAGCGATCCCAGCGGCACGACGGTCACCGTGCGTGACGACGGCGCCGGCCTGGCGCCGCAGTGGCGCGACGGCACCGGCCTGGCGAACTGCCGCGAGCGGCTGCGCCACCATGGCGACGGCCGCGCCACGCTGACGCTGCGCGCCCTCGACCGCGGCACCGAGGCGATGCTGCACCTGCCGCAGGAGGGCTGAGCATGGGCGCGCGCACCGAACGCATCGACTGGAGCCAGGTCTGGAACCCCGGCCCGCCGCGCGTGTTCACGCCGCAGGAGCTGGCGCTGGCCGGCCGCGACGGATTCGGCCCGACGGCGGCCGTGGTGGCGCTGTTCAACTTTGCGCTTGCCGCGCTGGTGCTGCTGCTGATGGCCCCGCCCGAGGCGACCGCGGCATTGACGATGCTGCTGGCGGTGGCCGCGCTGATCACCTTGTCGGGCGCGCGCTGGCTGTGGCGCCAGCCCAGCCGCCGCGCGTTGACCTGGATCTCGGTGGCCGGCAGCGCGCTGCTGGCTGGCACGATGATCGGCGCGATCGAGTGGCACCGGCTGCCCAGCGGATCGGCCGCGCGCGACTGGGTGCGCGCCGTCGGCGCCAGCCTGGCGATCCTGATCGCGCTCGGCTGGTGGTTCCTGACGCTGTACCGGGCGCACCAGATCGAGGCCCGGCTGCGCGAGCTGGCCGAGCAGCAGCGCGCGCTGGACATGGCGCGCCAGCTCGCCGCGGCGCAGATCCAGCCGCACTTCCTGTACAACGCGCTGGCCGCGCTGCAGCATTGGGTGCAGGCCAAGGACGACCGCGCCGCGCCGATGCTGACGGCGCTGACCGGCTTCCTGCGCGCGACGCTGCCGCTGTTCAACCGCGAGCGGCTGGCGCTCGGCGACGAGGCCGACGCGGTGCGCCAGTACCTGGCGGTGATGGCGCTGCGGCTGGGCGAGCGGCTGCGCTGGTCGGTCGAGGTCGATGCCGCGGTGGCACGCGCTGCGGTGCCGCCGGGGCTGCTGCTGACGCTGGTGGAGAATGCCGTCGAGCACGGCGTGCAGCCGGCGCTGGCCGGCGCCGAGGTCCGGGTGCGGGCCGGCGTCCGCGACGGTCGCATCGTGCTGACGGTGCGCGACACCGGCCCCGGCCCGGCCGCCGATCCGTCGGCCGGCGGCGACGGCGTCGGCCTCGCCAACAGCCGCGCCCGCCTGGCCCAGGCCTTCGGCGAGCGCGCCACGCTGCGCCTGGTCGCCGCGCCCGACGGCGGCGGCCTCGCGACGATCGAGATGCCCTTCGAGGAGACCCCTGACCGATGAGCCCTCCGACTGCCGTGACCGCCCTGATCGCCGACGACGAGGAGGCGCCGCGCCAGCAGCTGCGCGCCGCGCTGGCGACCGCCTGGCCCGAGCTGGAGGTCGTCGCCGAGTGCCCGAACGGCGTCGACGCCTGGGACGCCTGGCTCGAGCACGAGCCGTCGGTGTGCTTCCTCGACATCCGCATGCCCGGCATGACCGGCATCGACGTCGCGCGCCGCATCGACGGGCGCACGCCGGTGGTCTTCGTCACCGCCTTCGGCGACCATGCGCTCGCCGCCTTCGACGCCGGCGCGGTCGACTACGTGATGAAGCCGGTGGACCCCGAGCGGCTGGCGCAGGCGCTCGCGCGTGTGCGCGCGCGCACCGCCCGCCATGCGCCGGCGCCGGCCGAGCTGCAGGCGCTGCTGACGCAGCTGGCGGCCGGCGCCAGGAAGCCGCCGCCGCTGGACGTGATCCAGGCCGGCGTTGGCAAGGAGGTGCGGCTGATCCGCGTCGGCGACGTGATCTACTTCGAGGCCGATGCGCGCTACACGCGCGTCGTCTTCGTCGCCGACGGGGTCGAGGGCGAGGCCCTGATCCGCACGCCGCTGAAGGAACTGCTGACCCAGCTCGACGAGCATCGGTTCTGGCAGGTGCACCGGTCGGTCATCGTGCACCGCCACCATGTCGCGGCGGCGGTGCGCGTCGACGAAGGCCACATGCACCTGACGCTGCGCGGTCGGTCCGAACGGCTGCCGGTGTCGCGGCAGTTCCAGGGGCTGTTCAAGGGCCAGTGAGGCCGGCACGCGCCCGGCACGCACAATAGGGGCGCCCATTCGACGACCGTCGCCACCCCATGCTGCCCATCCCCGTCCCTCGCTTCGACCTGTTCTATCGCTACGACGAACTGACCCGGCTGCTGCAGGACTTCGCCGAGGCGGCACCGCAGCTCGTGCAGCTGCGCTCGATCGGCCGCAGCCACGAGGGCCGCGACATCTGGCTGCTGGTGCTGACCAACACCGCCACCGGCCCGGACGAGGACAAGCCCGCCTTCTGGGTCGACGGCAACATCCACGCCGCCGAGCTGACCGCCTGCACCGCCTGCCTGTACTGGCTGCACAAGCTGGTCGGCGGCTACGGCGAGGACCGCGAGGCGACCCGGCTGCTCGACACCCGCACGGTCTACCTGTGCCCGCGGCTGAACCCGGACGGCGCCGAGCTGGCGCTGGCCGACAAGCCGCGCCACATCCGCTCGTCGGTGCGGCCCTACCCCTACGACGAGGAGCCGGTCGACGGCCTGACGATCGAGGACGTCGACGGCGACGGCCGCGTGCTGACGATGCGGGTGCCCGACCCGCACGGCGGCTACAAGAAGCACCCCGACGAGCCGCGGCTGATGGTCGCGCGCGAGCCCGGCGAGTTCGGCGGCGAGTACTACCGGCTGATCCCGGAGGGCACGCTGAAGGCCTACGACGGCTTGACGATCAACGCGAATCCGGACCGCGAGGGCCTGGACCTGAACCGCAACTTCCCCGCCGGCTGGCGCCAGGAGCACGAGCAGGTCGGCGCCGGCGAGTACCCGACCAGCGAGCCCGAGGTGCGCGCGATGGTCGACTTCATCGTCAAGCACCGCAACATCGGCGCCGGCGTCAGCTTCCACACCCACAGCGGCGTCATCCTGCGGCCGATGGGCACCGCCAGCGACGACGACATGACGCCGGAGGACCTGTGGATGTACAAGCGCCTGTCGGCGCTCGGCGAGAAGCACACCGGCTACCCCGCGATCAGCATCTGGCACGACTTCAAGTACCACCCGAAGCAGGTCATCACCGGCACCCAGGACTGGCTCTACGAGCACCTCGGTTCGCTGTTCTGGGTCGTCGAGATCTGGTCGCCGAACAAGGAGGCCGGCATCACCGACTACAAGTGGATCGACTGGTACCGCGAGCACCCGGTTGAGGACGACCTGAAGCTGCTGAAGTGGAGCGACGAGCAGTGCGACGGTCAGGCCTTCGTCGACTGGCAGCCCTTCCACCACCCGCAGCTCGGTGCGGTCGAGATCGGCGGCTGGGACAAGATGAACTACTGGCGCAACCCGCCGCCACGGCTGCGCGAGCGCGAGGCGGCGCGCTTCCCGGCCTGGCTGTCGACACTCGCGCTGTCGCTGCCGCAGCTCGAGGTCTTGCGCACCGAGGTGCGCGCGCTCGGTCCGGACACCTGGCGGGTGCGTTTCGCGGTCGGCAACGCCGGCTACCTGCCCAGCTACGTGAGCCAGCGCGCGATCGAGCGCAAGGTGGTGCGCGGGGTGGTGTTCCAGATCCACCTGCCCGACGGCGTCGCGCTGGTCAGCGGCAAGGAGCGGGTCGAGGGCCAGCACCTCGAAGGGCACGCGCCGAAGACCTCGCAGCAGGCCTTCCTGCCCTCGCGCGAGATCACCGGCGACCGCGCCGTCGTCGAGTGGGTGGTGCGCGCGCCCGTCGGCACGCGGCTGGCACTGTCGGCCAGCGCCGATCGCGCCGGCAGCGTGCGCACCGACCTCGTGCTCGACTGATGGACATCAAGGTCAACGACCGCGACTGGCCGCTCGACGACGACGCGGTCGACCCGGCGATGCCGCTGCTGTGGGTGCTGCGCGACGTGCTGGACCTGACCGGCACCAAGTTCGGCTGCGGCGTCGGCGCCTGCGGCGCCTGCACCGTGCACGTCGACGGCCGTGCGGTGCGTTCCTGCGTGACGCCGCTGTCGGCGGTGGCCGGCCGCGCGGTGCGCACGATCGAGGCGCTGGGCAGCGACGAGCGGCCGCACCCGCTGCAGCGGGCCTGGATCGAGCACCAGGTGCCGCAGTGCGGCTACTGCCAGAGCGGCATGCTGATGGCTGCTGCCGACCTGCTCGCGCGCACCCCCGACCCGAGCGACGCCGACATCGACGCCGCGATGACCAATCTGTGCCGTTGCGGCACCTACCCGCGCGTGCGCGCGGCGATCAAGTCGGCCGCCAGGCAGATGCCACGGCGCGTCGGCGGGCGGCGGGCGTGAGGCGGACATGAAACGTCGCACGCTGCTGCTCAGCGGCGCCGGCGCGCTCGGCGCGCTGGTGGTCGGCTGGGGCCTGCTGCCGCCGCGCAGCCGGCTCGGCGCGCCGGAGCTGCTGGCCGGCGACGGCGGCGTGCCGCTGAACGGCTGGATCCGCATCGGCGCCGACGGCGGCGTGCAGCTGGCGATGCCGCGCAGCGAGATGGGCCAGGGCGTGCACACCGCGCTGGCGATGCTGGTCGCCGAGGAGCTCGACGTGCCCCTCGAGTCGGTCCGGCTGATCCCGGCCGGCCACGACGCGATCTACGGCAACGTCGCGATGTTCGTCGGCTCGCTGCCCTTCCATCCGAACGACGCCGAGCCGGGGCGGGCGACGCCGACGGTGCGCGCCGGCGAATGGATCGTCGCCAAGGTCGCGCGCGAGCTCGGCATCAACGCGACCGGCGGCTCGTCGACGATCGCCGACCTGTTCGACCCGCTGCGGCTGGCCGCGGCGACGGCGCGCGCGCAACTGCTCGGCGCCGCCTCGCTCGACTGGAAGCTGCCGGTGGCCGAGTTGCGCTGCGCCGACGGCGTGATCCGCCACGCGTCGGGGGCGACGGCCGGCTTCGGCGAGTTCGCCGAGCGGGCGGCGCGCACACCGGTCAGCGACGTCGCGCCGAAGCCGCGCGCGCGCTGGACGCTGATCGGCACCGCCGCGCCGCGCATCGACGCGCCCGCCAAGAGCCGCGGCGGGGCGGACTTCGGCATCGACGTGCGGCCGCCGGGGCTGGTCTATGCGGCGATCCGCCACTGCCCGATGATCGGCGGCCACCCGGGGCGGGTCGACGTGGCGACGGCGCTGGCGACGAAGATCGTCGAGCGGGTGGTGCGGCTCGGGCCGATCGGCGGCGCCACCGCGGCGCTGGCGGTGGTCGGGCGCAGCAGCTGGCACGCGCGCCAGGGCGCGGCGGCGCTGCAGGTCGAGTGGCGGCAGCGCCCGGCCGGCGCGCTCGACAGCGCCGCCATCGCGCAGCGGCTGGCCGAGACCGCGCGTGCCGCCTCGGGCTACGCCTTTCACAGCCGCGGCGATGTCGACGAGGCGCTGCCACGCGCGGCGCGCCAGGTCGAGGCGCTGTACCAGGCGCCCTACCTGGCCCACGCGACGCTGGAGCCGCCGAACTGCACCGCGCGCGTGGCCGACGGCCGCGTCGAGGTCTGGGTGCCGACCCAGGTGCCGGGCATGGCGCGCGGCATCGCCGCGCGGGTGGCCGGCGTGCCCGAGGACGCGGTGACGGTGCACGTCACCTACCTCGGCGGCGGCTTCGGCCGCCGGCTCGAGGTCGACGTGATCGGCCAGGCGGTGCGCGTCGCGATGGAGACCGGCGGCCGCCCGGTGCAGCTGCTGTGGTCGCGCGAGGAGGACATCGGCCACGATTTCTACCGCCCGGCGGCGGCGGCGTGGCTGCGCGCCGGCCTCGATGCCGAGGGCCGCCCGGTGGCGTTGCGCATCGACAGCGCCGGCGACGCGATCACGCCGCGCTGGCTCGAGCGCGGCATGCCGGCGCTGGCCGGGCCCGTCGACCCGCCCGACAAGACCACCGCCGAGGGCCTGTTCGACCTGCCCTACGGCATCCCGAACCAGCGCATCGCGCACGAGGCGACGACGATGGGCGTGCCGGTGGGCTTCTGGCGCGCGGTCGGGCATTCGCACAACGCGTTCTTCAGCGAAGGCTTCGTCGACGAGCTCGCGCACGCCGCCGGCGCCGATCCGGTGGCCTTCCGCCTGGCGCTGCTGGCCGAGCGGCCGCGCCACGCGGCGGTGCTGCGGCGGGTCGCCGAGGAGGCCGGCTGGGGCCGCCCGCTGCCGCCGGGCCGGGCCCGTGGCGTCGCGCTGCACGAGAGCTTCGGCAGCATCGTCGGACTGGTCGCCGAGGTCTCGCTGGACGGCACCGCCCTGCGCACGCACCGGGTCAACGCGGCGATCGACTGCGGCACCGTGGTCAACCCGGGCATCGTCGCGCAGCAGCTCGAGTCGGCGGTGATCTTCGGCCTGTCGGCCGCGCTGCATGGCCGGGTCGACATCGAAGCCGGCGTCGTGCGCCAGCGCAACTTCCCCGACCACCCGTTGCTGACGCTGGCGCAGACGCCGGTGATCGACACCCACATCGTCGCCAGCGAGAACCCGCCGGCCGGGGTCGGCGAGCCCGGCACGCCGCCGGTGGCGCCGGCGCTGGCCAACGCGCTGTTCGCGCTGACCGGAGAGCGGCTGCGCGCGCTGCCGCTCAGCCCGACGAAGGCGGTGCCGCGCGCTTGATCGCGGCCCATCGCGCGACCATCGCGCGCAGCCGGTCGGGCTCGGTCGGCTTGGGCAGGAAGTCGTTCATGCCCGCCGACAGCGCGGCATCGCGCTCGGTGACCAGCGCGGCGGCGGTGTAGGCGACGATCGGCAGCCGGTCGGGCGGGAAGTCGCGGCGCAGCTCCTGCGTCACCTCGTGCCCGCTCTTGACCGGCATCTGCAGGTCCATCATCACGACGTCGAACGGGTCGCCGCGGCGCTCGGCGGCGCGCACCGCGTCGATCGCCTGCTGGCCGTCGACGGCCTGGCCAACGCGCGCGCCGAACTGCTCGAGCTGGGCCACGCCGACCATCATGTTGATCGGGTTGTCGTCGACCATCAGCACGTGCACGCCCTGCGCCGAGGCCTCGCCGGGCACCGGCGGCTCGGCGCCGGCGGCGTCGGCCACCGGCAGCGGCAACTCGGCCCAGAAGCAGCTGCCGCGCCCGGGTTCGCTGTCGACGCCGACGCGCCCGTCCATGCGCTCGGCCAGCTCCTGGCAGATCGACAGGCCCAGGCCGGTGCCGCCGAAGCGGCGCGTCGTCGAGTCGTCGGCCTGCGTGAAGGGCTGGAACAGCCGGGCCTGGGCGTCGCGCTCGATGCCGGGCCCGGTGTCGTGCACCTCGAGGCGCACGCGCTGCGGATCGAGCCGGCGCGCCTTCACGTGGACGCCGCCCTCGAGCGTGAACTTCAGCGCATTGCCGAGGAAGTTGTTCAGGATCTGGCGAACGCGCAGCACGTCGCCGATCACGTGGCCGATGCCGGCGTCCATCTCCAGCGTCAGCATCAACGAGCGCGCCGAGGCCTGCGGCGCGTGGCCGCGGTGCAGCGATTCGAGCATGCCGCGCAGATCGAAGGGCACGTGCTCGAACTCGAGCTTGCCGGCCTCGATCTTCGACAGGTCGAGGATGTCGGACACCGTCACCGCCAATGCCTGCGCACTGTCGACGATCTGCGCCAGGTACTGCTCGCGCCGATCCGGGTCGAGCCCCGGCGTGCGCGCGAGCTGGGCCATGCCGAGCAGGCCGTTGAGTGGCGTGCGCAGCTCGTGGCTGGTGTTGGCGAGGAAGGCGCTCTTGGCGCGGCTGGCCGCCTCGGCGTCGTCGCGGGCGCGGGCCAGCGCCTGCTCGACGCGCCGGCGCTCGGTGATGTCCTCGACGATCCAGATCGTGCCGCCGCGGCTCGGGTGGGTCGGGTCGACCGCGCGCGCGAGCATCCGGCAGGGGAACAGCGTGCCGTCGCGCCGGCGCACGTCGTGCACGATCTCGATCTTCTCGCCGCGCCCGAGCGCCGGGCCGATGCGCCGGCCGACCTCCGCGTAGGCGGCCTCGTCGGGCCAGACGACGCTGCCGGGCTGGCCGACGATGCTGCCGGCGGGCCAGCCCAGCATGTCCTCGAACGCCGGGTTGACGAGCTGGAAGCGCTGGTCGCGCGTCATCGCGATGCCGATCGACGCGTTGTCGAGGATCGCCTCGCGCTCGAGGCGGTTCTGCTCGGCCCCGGTCACGTCGCGCGCGTTGATGACGAGGAAGTCGCGCCGGTCCATCACGAAGCGCGCGCCGGACACCAGCATGTGCACGATCCGTCCGTCGCGGGTCGTGAAGCGCGTCGGCACGTCCTGCACGCGGCCGTGCTCGCGAAGCGCCGCGATGAAGTTGCCACGCGCATCGGCGTCGGTCCAGACACCGAGCTCGGCCGAGGTGCGGCCGACGACCTCCTCGGAGCGATAGCCGATCACGCGTTCGAAGGTCTGGTTGACCATCGCGTAGCGGCCGGTCGCCAGGTCGGTCAGCGTGATCACGTCGGGGCTGCTCGCGACCAGGTGCGACAGCATCGCCTCGGAGCGGCGCACCGCTTCCTCGGCAATGCGGCGTTCGGTGTCGTCGACGTAGATCGACAGCACCGCCGGCCCGTCTTCGGTCTCGACCGCGACGCCGGTGGCGCGCACCACGAGGCGCCGGCCGTGGCGCGCTGTGACCTGGAACTCGGCCACCGGCAGCGCGTCGCCCGGCGCCATCGCCTGCAACTCCTCCATCCGGCGCCGCGCGCGTTCGCGCGAGTCGCCGCCCGGGTAGAGCGCGAGCAGGTCGGTGCCGACGAAGCCGGCCAGGTCGCGGAAGCCGAACAGCGTCAGCGCGGCCGGGTTGGCGTCGATGATCCGTCCGTTCCGGTGCATCACCAGCGCGGTCGGGATGCGCGCGAACAGGTCCTGGTAGCGGGTCTCGGTGGCCGACAGCGCCAGCCGGGCCTGCAGGTCGGCGGTGATGTCGCGCGCGACGCCCCAGTAGCCGGCGAACACGCCGGCGCCGACGATCCGGGGCTCGCCGCTGATCAGGAAGTGGCGCGTGCCCGCGGCGTCGGCCCAGCCGATCGGCAGGTCGCGGAAGGGCTGGCGCGCCTCGAGGTCGGCCTGCAGCTGGTCCAGCACCTCGGCCTCGCAGCGGAACTGCGGCAGCTCCCAGGGCACGCTGCCGACGCCGGACTCCTCGCCGAGCACGCGGCCGCCGTCGCGCTCGCGGGTCAGTGCGGTCAGGCGGAACTGCGGATCGAGTTCCCAGTAGGCGTCGGCAGCGATCCCGAGCAGACCGCCGAAGCGGCGCTCGCGGTCCTGCGCCTTGGCGACGAAGCGCCACAGCGCAGCCGAGACGACCCAGCCGCCGCCGAGGCCGCCGAGGATGATGGCGCATTGCAGCGCGACATGGAACCACAGCGCGACCGGCGCGGCGTTCGCCGCGATCGGCAGCCACTGCGTCTGCTGCGCGACGCCCAGCGCGATCGCGATGGCGATGCCGATCAGCGCCACCAGCACGCCCTGGCGCGCGCCGATCACGGCGCAGACGACGCCGGCATACAGGCCGAACAGGCCGATGCCCGGCGCCGAGATGCCCCAGCCGATGGCCAGCGCCGAGCCCCCGATGGCGACGATCGAGGCCAGCGTGAGCACGGTCACGCACCAGGCGTCCCAGCGCGGCGGCAGGCGCAGGGCGGCGAGCGCCAGCAGGCCGATCGCGCCGAATCCGCCGGCCACCACCAGGGCGAGCGAGGGGTCGATGCGCGGAGGCCAGACCACGAACAGCAGCGCGATCAGCGCGCCGGCGACCGCCAGCGCGTAGTACAGGTAGCGCGCGATGCTGTGCCGCACCGCGATCTGCTCGGCGGTGGGCTCCAGCGGCAGCGGCTCGGTGATCGGGGTCACGCGCGCGCGGCGTTGAGCTGCCGCCTCGTGGCGTCGGCCACGCGCCGCGCCGCCGCGGCCCAGTCCTCGCCGCTGCTCGCGTAGAGCACCGCGCGCGAGGAGTTGATCGCCACCGGCGCGTCGGCGCGCCAGCCGGCGCGCACCGTCGCCTCGGCGTCGCCGCCCTGCGCGCCGACGCCGGGGATCAGCAGCGGCAGCCTCGGCGCCAGCGCGCGCACGCGCTCGATCTCCTGCGGGTAGGTCGCGCCGACCACGAGGCCCAGCCTGCCCTCGCGGTTCCAGGCGCCGGCGGCCAGCCGGGCGACCCGCTCGTACAGCCGCTCGCCGTCGTCCAGCGTCAGCGCCTGCAGGTCGTCGCCGCCGGGGTTGGAGGTGCGGCACAGCAGGAACAGCCCGCGGCCGTCGTAGCGCAGGTAAGGCTCGATCGAGTCGAAGCCCATGTAGGGCGACAGCGTCACCGCGTCGGCCTGGTAGCGCTCGAAGGCCTCGCGGGCGTACTGCGCGGCGGTGGCGCCGATGTCGCCGCGCTTGGCGTCGAGGATCACCGGCACGTCGGGCGCGACGCGGCGGATGTAGGCCACCAGCCGCTCGAGCTGGTCCTCGGCACGATGGGCGGCGAAGTAGGCGATCTGCGGCTTGAAGGCCAGCACCAGGTCCTTGGTCGCGTCGACGATGCCGGCCAGGAAGTCGTGGATGCGTGCCGGGTCGCCCTTCCAGGCACCGGGCAAGCGCGCCGGCTCGGGATCCAGGCCGACGCACAGCAGCGAATCGTGGCGGCGGGCGGCGGCGGACAGGGCGGCGACGAAGTTCACGGTGAGGGGTGGATGGGGCGGGGGTCAGAGCCGGCGCGCCAGCTCGGCGGCCAGACCGGTGTAGCCGGCCGGCGTGAGCGCTTTCAGGCGCTCGCGTTCGGGTGTCGGCAGGTCCAGCGTGTCGATGAAGGCCGCCAGGCTCTCCTTCGTGATGGATTTGCCGCGCGTCAGCTCTTTCAGGCGCTCGTAGGGGTTGGGCAGGCCATGCCGCCGCATCACCGTCTGGATCGGCTCGGCCAGGACCTCCCAGGCGGCGTCGAGGTCGGCGGCCAGTGCCTCGTGGTTGACCTCGAGCTTGTCCATGCCGCGCTGCAGGCTGGCCAGCGCGAGCACCGAGTAGCCGAGCGCGACGCCCATGTTGCGCAGCACCGTGCTGTCGGTCAGGTCGCGCTGCCAGCGGCTGATCGGCAGCTTCTGGCTCAGGTGCGCCAGCAGCGCATTGGCCAGCCCGAGGTTGCCCTCGGCATTCTCGAAGTCGATCGGGTTGACCTTGTGCGGCATCGTGCTGCTGCCGATCTCGCCAGCCTTGAGCTTCTGCCGGAAGTAGCCCAGCGACACATAGCCCCAGACGTCGCGCGCCCAGTCGATCAGGATCGTGTTGGCGCGCGCGACCGCGTCGAACAGTTCGGCCATGCCGTCGTGGGGCTCGATCTGGATCGTGTAGGGGTTGAACCGAAGGCCGAGCTGCCGCTCGACGACGCCGCGCGCGAAGGCCTCCCAGTCGACGTCCGGCCAGGCCGCCAGGTGGGCGTTGTAGTTGCCGACCGCGCCGTTCATCTTCGCCGGCAGCGGCACCGCGGCGATGCGCGCGCGGGCGGTGGCCAGCCGCGCGGCGACGTTGGCGGCTTCCTTGCCGAGCGTGGTCGGGCTGGCGGTCTGGCCGTGGGTGCGCGACAACATCGGCACGTCGGCCTGCTGGTGCGCCATCGCCGTCAGCCGCTCGACGATGCGGTCCAGCGCCGGCAGCAGCACCTCGGCGCGCGCGGCCTGCAGCATCAGCGCGTGACTGGTGTTGTTGATGTCCTCGCTGGTGCAGGCGAAGTGCACGAACTCGGCCGAGCGCTGCAGCTCGGCGGAACCGTCGAAGCGCGACTTCAGCCAGTACTCGACCGCCTTGACGTCGTGGTTGGTGGTGCGCTCGATGTCCTTGATGGCCCGCGCATCGGCCTCGGAGAAGCGCGTCACCAGGCTGCGCAGGTGCCCGCGCGCGGCTTCGGTCAGCGCCGGGAACTCGGCCAGGCCGGCGTCCGACAGCGCGATGAACCATTCGACCTCGACCTGCACGCGGCGGTGCATCAGGCCGAACTCGGACAGCAGCGGGCGCAGGGCGGCGACCTGGGGGGCGTAGCGGCCGTCCAGCGGCGACAGGGCGGTGAGCGGGGACAGGGACATGACGGCAAGGCGCCCGGCGATGGCGCGACAATGGGTGGTCGCGGGACGCGACCGCACACGCCAGTTTAGCGGGCGGGCGGGTCCGGATTGACTGGGCGGGAACGCGTCTTGCTAAATGGCGATCCGCCAGTGCCTGCTGGCCTATCCGCAAGACCCGACAGAGGAGATCCCCATGCTGCTGACCCGCCGAACGACGCTCGCCATCGCCTTCGCCGCCTTCGCCGGCGCGACCAGTCCGGCCGCACTGGCCCAGGCCAAGCTGAAGGTGGCCGCCATCTACACCGTGCCGGTCGAGCAGCAGTGGGTCAGCCGCATCGACAAGGCGCTGAAGGCGGCCGTCGCGCGCGGCGAGATCGAGTACGTGTTCAGCGAGAACGTCGCCAACGCCGACTACGAGCGCGTGATGCGCCAGTACGCGGAGGGCGGCCACACGCTGGTCGTCGGCGAGAGCTTCGCGGTCGAGGCGGCGGCGCGCAAGGTTGCCAAGGACTACCCGAAGGTCAGCTTCCTGATGGGCAGCAGCGGCAAGCCGCAGGCGCCGAACTTCGCGGTCTTCGACAATTACATCCAGGAGCCGGCCTACCTGACCGGCATGATCGCCGGCGGCATGAGCAAGAGCGGCAAGATCGGCATGGTCGGGGGCTACCCGATCCCCGAGGTCAACCGGCTGATGAACGCCTTCATGGCCGGCGCGCGCGAGGTCAACCCGAAGACCGAGTTCATGGTCACCTTCATCAACAGCTGGTTCGACCCGCCCAAGGCCAAGGAGGCCGCGTTCGCGATGATCGACAAGGGCGCCGACGTGATGTACGCCGAGCGCTTCGGCGTCAGCGACGCGGCCAAGGAGCGCAAGGTGCTGGCGATCGGCAACGTCATCGACACCCAGGCGCAGTACCCGGACACCGTCGTCGCGTCGGCGATCTGGCACATGGAGCCGACCATCGACAAGGCCATCGCCGCGGTCAAGGCCGGCCAGTTCAAGGCCGAGGACTACGGGTCGTACTCGATGATGAAGCACAAGGGCTCGTCGCTGGCGCCGCTGGGCAGCTTCGAGAAGAAGGTGCCGCCGGAGCTGGTCGCAAAGGTGCGCGCCAAGGAGAAGGCGATCCTCGACGGCAAGTTCACGGTCAAGGTCGACGACGGCGCGCCGAAGGCCGGCGCGAAGTGACCCGCCGCCCGGCGCGTCCGCGCGCCTTCGTCTTCGACGTCTTCGGCACGGTCGTCGACTGGCACGGCTCGGTGGCGCGCGAGTGCGTGCGCATCGGGCTGCCGGTCGATCCGCCGGCGTTCGCCGAAGCCTGGCGCGCCGGCTACGCGCCGGCGATGGACGAGGTGCGCCGCGGCGCGCTGCCGTGGACCAACATCGACGGCCTGCACCGGCGCATCCTCGACCGCTTGCTCGCCGAGCGCCGGCTGGTGCTGGACGAGGCGGCACGCGTCGAACTGAACCGCGTCTGGCACCGGCTGGACCCCTGGCCCGACAGCGCACCTGGGCTGGCGCGGCTGAAGACGATCGGCCCGATCGCGACGCTGTCCAACGGGCACCTGGCGCTGCTGGTCGACCTGGCGCGCCACGGCGCGCTGCCCTTCGACGCGATCCTGTCGGCCGAGCTCTTCAACCACTACAAGCCCGACCCCGAGGTCTACCTCGGCGCGGCGCGCCTGCTCGACGTCGCGCCGGGCGAACTGATGATGGTCGCCGCGCACCCGAGCGACCTGCGCGCCGCCGCGGCCTGCGGGCTGCGTACCGCCTACGTCGCGAGGCCGGCCGAGCACGGTCCCGGCGGGCCGATGGCGCCCTGGCGCGCGGGCGAGTTCGATGTCGCTGCGGACGGCTTCGAAGACCTGGCGGAGCGGCTCGGATGCTGACGCCCCACGACTGTCGCCATCGCCGCCCCGTGCCGCCGGCACGCGACATGCATGCGCCCGTCGCGATGTGCTGCCCCACCCCCATGACCCGCGCCGCGCAGAGGGCCACTGCGGTGCGCCGCGACCCGAAAGGGGGCGCCGGCCGCATGTGCGCCAACGCCCGGGAGGCGCGTGGGGGTTCTTACCTAGGCCGGATCGGGCCGGCCCACGTTGAAATGCAGGGTCCCACGAGGCCCGGCATCTTTGCCGTCGAGGTTTCCGGCCACCAGTCCCAGGCCGGCTCGGTCTCGGCCGGGTCGCCGGCGGGTTCCGCTAACCTGTCCGGATCCGCCGCGGGCGGTCCACCCTTTTCCCGTCCCACACAAGGAGTACACATGAAAGTCACCCACAAGATCCTGGGCACGCTGGTTCTCGCCGGCCTCGCATCGAGCGCGATGGCGCAGGGCACGCTGGAGAAGGTCAAGGCCGCCGGCGCGATCACCGTCGGTCACCGCGACGCGTCGATCCCGTTCGCCTACCTCGACGACAAGCAGCAGCCGATCGGCTTCTCGATGGACCTGTGCGCGAAGATCGTCGACGCGGTCAAGGCCGAGCTGAAGATGCCCGACCTGAAGGTCAGCTACCAGCCGGTCACCTCGGCGACGCGAATCCCGCTGCTGGCCAACGGCACGATCGACCTCGAGTGCGGCTCGACGACCAACAACGCCGAGCGCCAGAAGCAGATCAGCTACACGATGACGAGCTTCGTCACCGCGACGCGCTTCGTGTCGAAGAAGGCCGACAACCTGAAGACCCTGGCCGACCTGAAGGGCAAGACCGTGGTCTCGACCTCGGGCACGACCAACCTGAAGCTGCTGACCGAGCTGAACGCCTCGGAGAAGCTCGGCATGAACATCCTGACGGCCAAGGACCACGCCGAGTCCTTCCTGATGGTCGACACCGGCCGCGCGGTGGCGTTCGTGATGGACGACATCCTGCTCGCTGGCCTCGTCGCGAACAGCCCGACGCCGGACAAGTACTCGATCTCCGACACCGCGCTGTCGGTCGAGCCCTACGGCATCATGGTGCGCAAGGACGACCCGGCCTACAAGAAGGTCGTCGACAACGCGATGATCGGCCTGATGAAGAGCGGCGAGTTCAACAAGATCTACGCTAAGTGGTTCACGAGCCCGATCCCGCCGCGCAACATCAACCTGAACATCCCGATGAGCAACGAGCTGAAGAAGGTCGTCGCGAACCCGACCGATTCGCCCGATCCGGCGATGTACAAGTAAGTGCCACCCGAACGGCCCCACCCGGGGCCGTTCCTTCACCGTGCCGCCATGAACTACAACTGGAACTGGGGCATCTTCTGGGAGTTGTCCCCGGATGCCACCGGCACCTACTGGCAGACCCTGATCAAGGGCCTGCAGTGGACGCTGGCCACCGGCATCACCGCCTGGGTCTTCGCGCTGCTGCTCGGCGCCATCGTCGGCACGATGCGCACCGCGCCGCTGAAGTGGATCGCGCGCATCGGCGACGCCTACGTCGAGCTGTTCCGCAACATCCCGCTGCTGGTGCAGATGTTCCTGTGGTTCTTCGTCGTGCCCGAGCTGCTGCCCAGAGACGTCGGCAACTGGCTCAAGCAGCTGCCGAACTCTTCCTTCTACACCGCGGTCGTCGCGCTGTCGTTCTTCACCTCGGCGCGGGTGGCCGAGCAGGTGCGTGCGGGCATCCAGTCGCTGCCGCGGGGCCAGCAGATGGCCGGCACCGCGCTCGGCCTGACGCTGCCGCAGACCTACCGCTTCGTGCTGCTGCCGATGGCCTTCCGGATCATCCTGCCGCCGTTGACGAGCGAGTTCCTCAACATCATCAAGAACAGCGCGGTCGCCTTGACGATCGGCCTGGTCGAGCTGACGGCCAGCGCGCGCTCGATGCAGGAGTTCAGTTTCCAGGTCTTCGAGGCCTTCACCGCGGCGACCATCCTGTACCTGGTGATCAACGCGATCGTCGTGCTGGGCATGCGCTGGGTCGAGGCCTGGGTCGCGGTGCCGGGCTACGTCGGCAAGAGCAGCGCGGGCACGGGAGTCTGAACCATGTTCGACGCCTTCGACTTCGACGTCATCGCGCGCTCCTGGGAGGCGCTGATCTTCAAGGGCCTGGCCTTCACCTTCCAGGTGACGATCCTGGCCATGATCGGCGGCATCATCTTCGGCACGCTGCTGGCGATGATGCGGCTGTCGTCGATCAAGCCGCTGTCGTGGCTGGCCGGCGGCTACGTCAACCTGCTGCGCTCGATCCCGCTGGTGCTGGTGATCTTCTGGTTCTTCTTCCTGGTGCCTTACATCGGCGCCTGGATCATCGGTTCACCGACGCCGATCAAGGTCGGCGCCTTCGCGTCGGCGCTGGTGACCTTCATCCTGTTCGAGGCCTGCTACTACTGCGAGATCATGCGCGCGGGCATCCAGAGCATCCCGCGCGGGCAGGTCAGCGCCGGCTACGCGCTCGGGCTGAACTACTGGCAGATGATGGGCACCATCGTGCTGCCGCAGGCCTTCCGCAACATGATTCCGGTGCTGCTGACGCAGACCATCGTGCTGTTCCAGGACGTGTCGCTGGTCTACATCATCTCGCTGCCCGACTTCGTCACGATCGCCAGCAAGATCGCCCAGCGCGACGGCCGGTTGATCGAGATGTACCTGTTCGTCGCGGTGGTCTACTTCGTGATCTGCTTCCTCCTGTCGCGGCTGGTCAAGCGGCTGCAGTCGCGCGTCGCGATCGTTCGTTAAACGGATACCTCCCATGTCGATGATCGAACTCCAAGACGTCTCCAAGTGGTACGGCAGCTTCCAGGTGCTGAAGAACTGCTCCACCAGCGTCGACAAGGGCGACGTGGTGGTCGTGTGCGGTCCGTCGGGATCGGGCAAGTCGACGCTGATCAAGGTCGTCAACGCGCTCGAGCCGATCCAGAAGGGCCGCATCGTCGTCGACGGCACCGACGTGCATGCCAAGGGCACCGACCTGCCCAAGGTGCGCGCGCGCATCGGCATGGTGTTCCAGAGCTTCGAGCTGTTCCCGCACCTGTCGATCACGCGCAACCTGACGCTCGGGCAGATCAAGGTGCTCGGCCGCAGCGAGGACGAGGCCACCGAGCGCGGCCTGAAGCTGCTCGATCGCGTCGGCCTGATCGCGCAGAAGGACAAGTTCCCGGGCCAGCTCTCCGGCGGCCAGCAGCAGCGCGTGGCGATCGCACGGGCGCTGTCGATGGACCCGATCGCGATGCTGTTCGACGAGCCGACCTCGGCGCTCGACCCGGAGATGATCAACGAGGTGCTCGACGTGATGGTCGAGCTGGCGCAGGAAGGCATGACGATGATGGTCGTCACCCACGAGATGGGGTTTGCCAAGAAGGTGGCCGACCGCGTGATCTTCATGGACGAGGGCGAGATCGTCGAGGACGCGAGCAAGGACGAGTTCTTCGGCAGCCCGCGCTCGGACCGCGCGCAGCTTTTCCTGTCGAAGATCCTCGGCCACTGACGCCGGCGGCGGTGCGCCGTGGCATGATGAGCCATGGGTGAAGGTTTCGGCATGGAGGCCCCGGGCAAGCACAGCAGCCAGCCGCTGCGGCGCCCGGCACGCTACCTGATCATCATCGACTCCGGCGGGGTCAACATCGCGCGCCTGTTCCTCGACACGCGTGAGCCGGCCGGCGAGTTCGACGCGGCGACCGAGGAGGTCACGGTGATGACGCGCGGGATCGCGCCGGTCACCGGCGCCTCGGGGTCGGAGTGGGACAAGGCGCTGCAGGGCCACAACGCCGCCGAGCGCGCCGCGGCCAGGGTCTACACGCTGGACCTGTAGCCCGCGCATGCCGGCGCTGGCGCTGAAGGGCATCACCAAGCGCTTCGGCGCCCTGGTCGCGAACGACCGGATCTCGCTCGAGATCGACCGCGGCGAGGTGCTGGCGCTGCTCGGCGAGAACGGCGCCGGAAAGAGCACGCTGGTGTCGGTCCTGTTCGGCCACTACGTCGCCGACGCCGGCACGATCGAGGTCGACGGCCGGCCGCTGCCGCCCGGGCAGCCGAAGGCGTCGCTGGCCGCCGGCATCGGCATGGTGCACCAGCACTTCACGCTGGCCGAGAACCTGTCGGTGCTCGACAACGTGATGCTGGGCACCGAGCCGCTGTGGCAACCGTTCTCTCGCCGCACGGCGGCGCGCGCGCGGCTGCGCGAGGCCGCCGACCGCTTCGGCCTGGCGGTGGACGCGGACGCCCGGATCGGCGACCTGTCGGTCGGCGAGCGCCAGCGCGTCGAGATCCTGAAGGCGTTGGTCGGTTTCGGCCGCAAGCAGGGTGCACGCATCCTGATCCTCGACGAGCCGACCGCGGTGCTGACGCCGCAGGAGAGCGAGGCGCTGTTCGCGACGCTGGCGCAGATGGTCGCGCAGGGCCTGTCGATCATCTTCATCAGCCACAAGCTCGACGAGGTGCTGCGCGTGTCGGACCGCGTGGCCGTGCTGCGCGCGGGTCGGCTGGTGGCGGTGCTGCCGGCCGCCGGTGCCGACCGCGCGATGCTGGCCGAGGCGATGGTCGGCAGTGCGGTCGCGCCGCCGGTCAAGCGCTCCGCGGTGCCAGGCGCGGCGGTGGTCGAGCTGTCCGCGGCGACCGTGCGCGGCGACGGCCCGCGGCCCCGGCTGGACCGGATCGACCTGCAATGCCGCGCCGGCGAGGTGCTGGCGGTGGCCGGCGTCGCCGGCAATGGCCAGCAGGCGCTGGCCGAGCTGCTGTGCGGCCAGCGTGGGCTCGACGAGGGCTCGCTGAAGGTGGGTGGTCGCGCATTGCCGGCCCGGCCGCGCGCCTGGGTCGATGCCGGCGTCGCACGCATCCCGGAGGACCGCCACGAGGTCGGTGTGGTCGGCGACCTGCCGTTGTGGGAGAACGTGCTGCTCGAGCGCTACCGCGACAGCGACTTCGCTCGCGCGGGCATCGTCCGCCGCGACGCCGCGATGCGCCAGGCGCGCGCGCTGATCGAGCGCTTCGACGTGCGCGGCACCGAGCAGGCCGGGCCAGCGACGACCACGCGTGCGCTGTCCGGCGGCAACATGCAGAAGCTGATCCTCGGCCGCGCCTTGTCGGGCGGCACGCCGCGGCTGATCGTCGCCAACCAGCCGACCTGGGGGCTGGACGTCGGTGCGGTCGCCTACGTGCACCAGCAGCTGCTTGACGCCGTCGCCGCCGGCAGCGCGGTGCTGCTGATCAGCGAGGATCTCGACGAGATCTTCGCGCTCGCCGACCGGATCGCCGTGATCCACCAGGGCCGGCTCGGCCCGGCGCGGCCTTCGGGCGACTGGACGCTGGCGGCCATCGGCCTGGCGATGGCCGGCGAAGGCCACGGAACGCCGCATGCGCTTCGAGCGACGCACTGAGCCCTCGCGCGCGGTGCTGGTCGCCGCGCCGCTGGCGGCGCTGGCGGTCACGCTGGCGATCACCTCGCTGCTGGTGGCCTGGGCCGGGGCGCCGGTGGCGCGCGCCTACGCGCTGCTGATCGAGGGCGGTTTCGGCTCGCGCTTCGCGATCACCGAGACGCTGACCCGCGCGACGCCGCTGATCCTGACCGGTCTGGCCGCCGCGGTGGCCTTTCGCGCGCGCCTGTACAACATCGGCGCCGAGGGCCAGCTCTATGCCGGCGCGCTGGCCGCGGTGGCAGTCGGCGGGATGCACGGTGGCGAGGGCTTCGCGCTGTCACCCTGGCTGCTGCTGCCGCTGATGATGGCCGCCGCCGCGGCGGCCGGCGCGGCGCTGCTGCTCGGGCCGGCGTGGCTGAAGAGCCGGCTCGGCGTCGACGAGGTCGTGACGACGCTGCTGCTGAACTTCATCGTGCTGCTGTTCGTCTCGATGATGCTGGACGGACCGATGAAGGACCCGGCCGCGATGGGCTGGCCGCAGAGCGTCACGCTGCAGGAGGCGCTGCAGCTCGACAAGCTGGTCGAGCGCAGCCGCGTGCACAGCGGCCTGGTCGGCGCGCTGGTCGCGGCGCTGGCGATGTGGGCGCTGTTGCGCTTCACGACCACCGGTTTCGAGATCCGCGCCGCTGGCGCGAACTCCCGCGCGGCGGCGTTCGCCGGCATGCCGGTCGGCTGGATCACCGTCAAGGTGGCGTTGCTGTCGGGTGCGCTGGCCGGCCTGGCCGGCGCGGTCGAGGTCGCCGGGCGGGCGTCCTACGTCACGCTCGACATGAGCCCGGGCGTCGGCTACACGGGCATCGTGATCGCGATGCTCGCGATGCTCAACCCGCTCGGTGTGATCGCCGCCGCGGTCTTCGTCGCCGGCATGCTCGTCGGCGCCGACAGCATGAGCCGCGCCGTCGGCGTGCCGACCTACATCGCCGACGTGATCACCGCGGTCGCGCTGATCGCGATGCTGGTCGCGACGATGTTCACCCAGTACCGGCTGCGGCGATGAGCGACACGCTGCAGCTGCTGCTCGAGGCGCCGTTCTGGGTCGCCGTGCTGCGCATCGCGACGCCGCTGATCCTGGGCACGCTCGGCGTGCTGCTGTGCGAACGCGCCGGCGTGCTCAACCTCGGCATCGAGGGCATCATGGTCGCCGGCGCCTTCGCCGGCTGGCTCACCGTCTACCAGGGCGGCGGGCTGTGGACCGGCGTGCTGGTGGCCGCCGCCGTCGGCGCCGCGATCGGCGCCTTGCACGCGGCGCTGACGGTGGGCCTCGCGCTGTCCCAGCATGTCGCGGGACTCGGCATCACGCTGCTGGCGACCAGCGTCGCGAGCTACGCCTACCGCGTCAGCTTCCCGAAGGTCGACAGCCCGCCGACCATCGAGCCCTTCGCGCCGATGTCCTGGCTGCCGATGCCGGTGCTGGATGCGCAGACGCCGATGACGCTGCTCGCGCTGGTGATGGTGCCCGCGATCGCGCTGGTGCTGTATCGCACGCCGCTGGGCCTGGCGCTGCGCATGGTCGGCGAGAACCCGGCCGCCGCCGAGGGCCAGGGGTTGAGCGTGGCCGGCCTGCGCACCGGCGCGATCATGGCCGGTTCGGCGCTGATGGGCGTGGCCGGCGCCTTCCTGACGCTGTCGGCCTTCAACGCCTTCTACTTCAACATGGTCAACGGCCGGGGCTGGGTCTGCGTCGCGCTGGTCGTGTTCGCCTCGTGGCGGCCGGGCAAGGCGCTGCTCGGTGCGCTGCTGTTCGCCTTCTTCGACGCATTGCAGCTGCGCCTGCAGCAGGCCGGCGGCGGCGTGTTCGGCCTCGAGTTGCCGTACCAGCTCTACCTGATGCTGCCCTACGCGATGGCCATCGTCGCGCTCGTGCTGGTGGCGCGCCGCGCGAGCTACCCGCAGGCGCTGATGAAGCCCTACCGCAGGGGCGAACGCTAGGCCCTCGCGACCACGCGCCGCCGCTTGCCGCTGCGGCCGACCGGCAGCGGCGCCGCCCGGCTCACCTGCAGCTGCGGCGGCCGCGCGCCCT
>CALJUI010000362.1 GCA_937975735.1 uncultured Rubrivivax sp. | reverse complement strand
TGCCTTCGGTGTAGACGGTGATGTTCATCGGCCGCGCGACGCCGATCGCGTAGGCGACCTGGATCTGGCACTGCCGCGCCAGCCCGGCGGCGACGATGTTCTTGGCGACGTAGCGGCAGGCGTAGGCCGCCGAGCGGTCGACCTTGCTCGGGTCCTTGCCGCTGAAGGCGCCGCCACCGTGCGGGCAGGCGCCGCCGTAGGTGTCGACGATGATCTTGCGGCCCGTCAGGCCGCAATCGCCCTGCGGGCCGCCGACGACGAAGCGGCCGGTCGGGTTGATCAGGTACTCGGTGTCCTTCAGCCACTCGTTCGGCAGCACCGGCTTGATGATCTCCTCGATCACCGCCTCGATGAAGCTGGCCTTCATCTTCTTCGGGCTCTCGCTCTGGTCCGGGTGGTGCTGCGTGCTGAGCACGACGGTCGAGATGCCGTGCGGCTTGCCGTCGACGTAGCGCATCGTGACCTGGCTCTTGGCGTCGGGGCGCAGGAAGGGCAGGCGGCCGTCCTTGCGCAGCTGCGCCTGGCGCTCGACCAGCCGGTGCGCGTAGTAGATCGGCGCCGGCATCAGCTCGGGCGTCTCGTCGCAGGCGTAGCCGAACATCAGGCCCTGGTCGCCGGCGCCGGTGTTCAGGTGGTCGTCGCTGGCGTGGTCCACGCCCTGGGCGATGTCGTTGCTCTGCTTGTCGTAGGCCACGAGCACCGCGCAGCCCTTGTAGTCGATGCCGTAGTCGGTGTTGTCGTAGCCGATGCGCTTGATCGTGTCGCGCGCGACCTGGATGTAGTCGACGACCGCGTTGGTCGTGATCTCGCCGGCCAGCACGACCAGGCCGGTGTTGGTCAGCGTCTCGGCGGCGACCCGGCTGAGCGGGTCCTGCTTGAACAGCGCGTCGAGGATCGCGTCCGAGATCTGGTCGGCGACCTTGTCGGGGTGGCCTTCGGAGACCGATTCGGATGTGAAGAGGAAGTCGTTCGCCACTTGCATAAACTCCAGTTGGTTGACCCTGCGTCGCCTGGCCGGGATGACCTTCTGGATTGCGGCGAACGCTTTAGCGGTTTGGTTTACCGTCGCCCCGCAAGTTGTCCTTTAACTCGGCGACCGGCCGATTATAAGAACCATGATGTCGTTGCTGCGCTGGCTGTCCCGGCGCCCCCTGAGGTTTCTGCACGCGCTGGGCGGGCTGCTGGGCTGGCTGGCCTGGGCGCTGTCGCCGAGCTACCGGCGCCGGCTGCACGCGAATGCGGCATTGGCCGGCATCTCCTCGGCCGCGCGGCGGGCGTCGGTGGCCGAGGCCGGGCGCCTGACCGCCGAGCTGCCGCGCCTGTGGCTGCGCCCACGCACGCAGCCGATCGCCGACCCGGTGCGCTGGGAGGGCGCCGACTGGCTCGCCAACCTGCTCGAGACGTCCACCGGGGTCGTGCTGCTGACGCCGCACCTGGGCAGCTTCGAGGTCGCGGCGCAGGCCTATGCCGAGCGCTTCGGCGCGCGCTGGCCGATGTCCGTGCTGTACCGCCCGGCGCGCCAGGCCTGGCTCCGCGAGCTGGAGGCCACGGCCCGCGCGCGCGACCACCTGGCCACCGCGCCGGCCACGCTGGCCGGCGTGCGCCAGCTGATGCGCGCGCTGAAGAAGGGCGAGACGCTGGGCATGCTGCCCGACCAGGTGCCGCCCGAGGGCATGGGCGTTTGGGCGCCGTTCTACGGCCGACCGGCCTACACGATGACGCTGGCCGCGCGGCTGGCGCAGCAGACCGGCGCCGCGCTGGCGGTGCTGTGGTGCGAAAGGCTGCCGCGCGGCGCCGGCTACGTCGTGCGCGCGCAGCCGCTGGCGCATCCGCCGGCGGCCGATGCCGACGAGACCGCCGCCGCGAGCGCGGTCAACCGGTCGATGGAGGCGGTGATCGCGCAGTGCCCGCAGCAGTACCTGTGGGGCTACCACCGCTACAAGGCGCCCAGGCAGGAGGCCGCATCGTGACGCGGCTGGTGCTCGGTCTGCTGTGGCTCGTTCACTGGCTGCCGCTGCCGGTGCAGGCGGGCCTGGGCCGCGCGCTCGGCCGGCTGCTGCTGCGGGTCGGGCGCAGCCGGCGGCACGTCGCGCGGCGCAACCTCGAGCTCTGCCTGCCCGAGCTCGGCGTCGCCGAGCGCGAGGCGCTGCTGCGCGAGCACTTCGAATGGCTGGGTCGCAGCCTGCTCGAGCGCGGCCTGCTCTGGTACGCCAGTCCCGAGCGGCTGCGCCGGCTGATCCACGTCGAGGGCGCGATCGACCTCGCCGAGACCAGCGACCGCCCGGTGATGTGGCTGGTGCCGCACTTCATGGGGCTGGACGTGGCCGGCGTCGCGACGCAGCTGTTCCAGACCCATCCGGTGGCGTCGATCTACCAGGCGCAGAGCAATCCGGTGTTCGACGAGGCGATGCGCCGCGGCCGGACGCGTTTTGGCCGAGCGCGCATCTTCTCGCGCCACGGCGAGCGCGCGCTGCCGCTGGTGCGCGCGATCCGCAAGGAAGGTGCGGCCTTCTTCAACCTGCCGGACATGGACTTCGGCGCCAACGAGGCCGCCTTCGTGCCCTTCTTCGGCGTGCCGGCGGCGACGCTGCTGGCGCCGTCGAAGATGGCGCGCTCGCTGAACATGCGCGTGCAGCCGGTGCTGGCCGAGATGCTGCCCGGCGGCCAGGGCTACCGGGTGCGCTTCGAGCGGCCCTGGGACGACTGGCCGACCGACGACCCGGTCGCCGACGCGGCGCGGATGAACGCCTGGATCGCCGACGCGATCCGCCACAACCCGGCGCAGTACCTGTGGGTGCACCGGCGCTTCAAGACCAGGCCAACCGGCGAGCCCGACCTCTACGAGCCGAGACCCGCACGGGGATAATGCTGCCATGCGGCAGCGTTTCACGAAGATGCAGGGCGCGGGCAACGACTTCGTCGTGCTCGACGGCACGCGTGCGCCGCTATCGCTCAGCCGCGCGCAGCTGCAGCGTCTGGGCGACCGGCACTTCGGCGTCGGCGCCGACCAGATCCTGCTCGTCGAGCCGGCCGACGCGCCCGGCGTCGACTTCCGCTACCGCATCTTCAACGGCGCCAGCGGCGACGAGGTCGAGCACTGCGGCAACGGCGCGCGCTGCTTCGTGCAGTTCGTGCGCGAGCGCGGCCTCAGCGACAAGCGGGTGCTGCGCGTGCAGACGGTCAACCGGGTGCTCGAGCTCGAGCAGCAGGCCGACGGCCGGGTCACCGTGGACATGGGCGCGCCGGACTTCGCGCCCGGGTCGCTGCCCTTCGACGCCGCCGGGCTGACCCCGCGCGAGGAGAACGGCTTCGCGCTGTGGCCGCTGGAAGGACTGGACGGCGAGTTCGCCATGGTCTCGATGGGCAATCCGCACGCGGTGCGCCAGGTGGCCGACGTCGACGCCGCCCCGGTGGCCGAGGACGGCCCGCGCATCGAGCGCCATGCGCGCTTCCAGCGCGGCGTCAACGCCGGCTTCATGCAGTTGCTGTCGCGACAGCGGATTCGCCTGCGCGTGTTCGAGCGCGACGCCGGCGAGACCCTGGCCTGCGGCACCGGCGCCTGCGCGGCCGTGGTCGCCGGCATCCGGCTGGGCTGGCTCGATCCCAGCGTCGACGTGCACACCCGCGGCGGCGTGCTGACGATCGAGTGGGCCGGCGGCGACGCCGGCGTGAAGATGACCGGGCCGGCCACCACCGTCTTCGAAGGAGAGATCGAACTGTGACTTCACCATCCGCGCCGGCGCAGGCCGTGCAGGGCATTACCGAGTACGACATCGCCAACTACCTGGCCAACACGCCGGGCTTCTTCGAGCGCCATGCCGAGCTGCTGTCGACGATCCAGCTGACCAGCCCGCACGGCCAGCGCGCGGTGTCGCTGCAGGAGCGGCAGATGGAGATGCTGCGCGAGCGCATCAAGGGCCTGGAGATGCGCATCGTCGAAATGATCCGCCACGGCCAGGAGAACGTCGCGATCGCCGACCGGCTGCAGCGCTGGACGCGCAGCATCCTGCTGACCAACGAGGCGCGCGAGCTGCCGGCGGCGATGGTGCAGGAGATGCAGCGCCAGTTCCTGATTCCGCAGGCCGCGCTGCGCCTGTGGTCGGTGGCGCCGGCCTATGCCGACGAGTGGTTCGCCGCCGACGTCAGCGACGACGTCAGGACCTTCGCCTCCAGCCTGTCGGTGCCGTACTGCGGGCTGAACGCCGGATTCGAGGCGGTCGGCTGGCTCGACACGCCGGCCGGCGTGGCGTCGATGGCGCTGATCCCGCTTCGCCGGGGCCAGAACGACGAGGCCTTCGGCCTGCTCGTGCTGGCCTCGCCGGACCCCACGCGCTACGCGGCCGACATGGGCACGGAGTTCCTCGGCCGCATCGGCGAGATCGCCAGCGCCGGGCTGTCGCGGCTGCGCTGATGGACGAACCGGTCCGGCGCCACCTGGACCACCTGCGCGTCGAGCGGCGGCTGAGCGCGCGCACGCTGGCGCTGTACACCGACGCGCTGCAGCGCCTGCAGGCGCTGGCGCAAGCCGACGGCGTGGCGCTGGACCAGGTCCAGACGCACCACGTGCGCGGCTGGACGGCCCGGCTGCACCGCGACGGCCTCGCGCCGCGCAGCCTGGCGCTGCTGCTGTCGGCCTGGCGCGGGCTGTACCGATGGTGGGGGCGCGAGGGCGGGCTGCGCGCGAACCCGGTCGACGGCGTGCGCGCGCCGAAGGCCGCGAAGCCGCTGCCGAAGGCGCTGTCGGTCGACCACGCGGTGGCGCTGGCCGCGCACGACGCCGGCGACGGCGCGCTGCAGGCGCGCGACCACTGCATCGTCGAACTGCTCTACGGCTGTGGCTTGCGGGTGGGCGAACTGGTCGCGCTGGACGTCGCCGCCGGCCCGCAGGCGGCCGGCTGGATCGACGACGCCGACGCCACCGCCCACGTGCTCGGCAAAGGGAGCAAGCGCCGCAGCGTGCCGGTCGGCCGTGCCGCGCTGGACGCGCTGCGCGCCTGGCGCGCGGTGCGGGGGCAGTTCGCCGGCGCCGACGAGCGCGCGCTGTTCGTCGGCCGCCGCGGCGCGCGGCTGGGGGCGAGCCAGGTCCGCGCCCGGCTGAAGACCCTGGCCGTGCAGGCCGGGCTGCCGACGCATGTGCACCCGCACATGCTGCGTCACAGCTTCGCGTCCCATCTGCTGCAGTCCAGCGGCGACCTGCGTGCGGTGCAGGAACTGCTGGGCCACGCCAACATCGCGACGACGCAGGTCTACACGCGGCTGGACTTTCAGCACCTGGCCAAGGCGTACGACGCGGCGCATCCGCGGGCGAAGCGCAAGTGAGCGCTGGACTTTGTCTTTGGTCCGGCGCTCCGCGCCTTCACATCGCCGCGCGATATGAGCCTACGACGCAACCGGCGCGATGCGCCCGTTGTCAGCACCTGGCCAAGGCGTACGACGCGGCGCATCCGCAGGCCAGGCGCAAGTCCTGAAGCCAGGAGGCCCTGCGAAGCTAGGGGCCCGGAATCGTTGACCCCCGGGCGCTTGTCGGCTATTCGTGAGGCATGTGCTCACGCTGAGGGGACCGACATGCGGGCTTCGCGGATATCGGGTTTGATGGTGCTGGCGGGCATCGGGCTGGCCGCCTGCGGTGGCGGCGCGGTGATCGCCGTCCTGGGGTCGTTGGGGGTCGGTGCGGGGGACTACCTGGTCGATGCGAACCCCGCGACCCGCACCTACGAGGCCAGAACCGACTGCGGAGCGCCCGATGCCTGCTCCTTCAGCATCAATCCCGTGACGGCCGCGCGGAAGTACCTCGAACGCGACTACGCGGTCACCGTGACGGACAGCAACTTCAGCGCGTGCCCCGTCACCACGGCAGGACGCGTCACCGATGACCGCGTGGCGATACCGGGATGCATCGTGGGGCGGGCGCTCAGCGTCAACGAGATCGTGTCCGACGACGGCCTGCGTCGGATCTTCCACAACTTCGACCCCGAACTCGAGCGCGGCGTCTGGGTGGACATCCAGGACGACACCCATCGGTTCAAGTTCAACGACAACTTCTCCGGCTGCGAGTTCGTCGCCGGTGTCAAGCAGCCGGTGGCCGTCACGGTCGAGATCTCGGACTTCGGCGCGCCGTCGCCGAAGGTGAACGCGACCACCATCAAGTCACTGGTCAGCCAGCATCGGCCGGGCACGACGTACACGGGGGCCTTCGTGTCGGCGGGCAGCGTCCGCTTGTCCGGCGGGGGCGGCGTCATCGAACTCGAGCGCCGCGACCTCGTCGCCAACTGCCTCTGACGGCCTAGAGCAGGCGCGGGAAGAAGCGTTCCCGTGCCAAGGTCGCCTGCCGCACGGTGCCCTCCCGGCGCCAGCGCATGGCCGCGCGCCCGACGTGCCGCAGCATGGTCCAGACCTGGGCCGGCGTCATGCCCGCGGTGGTTGCCGACTCGACCTCGATCAACTCGTCGCCGGGGCGCACCTGCGCTGCGGCAGCCGGGCCCCCGTCGATCACGGCGCGGACGGTGGGCGCCGACGCGCCGCTACGCAGCGTGAAGCCGAATCCGCCGGGCATCGGCATCGGCGAGACGATCGCCCGCCACCGACGCGACGGGGCGTCCAGGTCGAGCCGTCCTCCGTCGAACATCGCCGCGCCGACACTGCCGGAGAGGCGATCGAAGTGCTGCCCCTGTCGGGCGGCCGCGCTCTCGGCCAGCACGACCGGCACCTGCTCCAGGCGCTGCCCCGCCATTTCCACCGAATCGAGCAATCCCAGCGCGATCTGGACGCTGCCGCCGATCTCGTCGACGCGCAGTCGAGGCAGCCGTGAACGGGCCAGAAGCTCCGCGGCGCGGCGCGGAAAGACGACGAGCGCGCCAGGGTTGCCGGTGTCGAGCAGGAAGGGCTCGGGCGGGCCGGCGCCGAGCGACATCTGCACGACCGGCAAGCCGTGGTCGATGGTCAGCGGGGCCGCCTCCGCGCTGGCCGTCAACAACGGACCGGTCGTCGCCAGGCGGCCCGCAGCGAAGTCGATCGACCACGGTGCTCGCGCCCACAGGGGCATGCCGAGGATTCCGACGAGGGCGACGCCGGTGAGCGCCTCGTAGGCACGCAGGTCGATCTCGAGGGCGGTCGCGGCGCCCCACTCGAAGGTCCCGGATCGAAGCGCAGGCAACGCGAACTCGCGCACCCACTTTGTCCCGGTCACCGTGGTCAACTCGCGCCGGCCTACGGCTGAAAGCTTCAGTGCCTCCGCCACGCGCGCGTCGATGGCGTGCTCGCTGGCGCCGGTGTCGATCAGCCACAAGCCCTCGCGGTCCGCCATCTGCATCGCCAGGGTCGGCCAGCCGCCGTGGTCGGCGGTGGGCAGGTGACCGATGACCGCCGTGGACGCAGCGCGCACCGGCGGCGGGCCGAAGACCGAGGCAGAGGCGATGATGGCTTGGCGCCGGTCCATCGGCCCGCCGCTAGATCTCGCGCTCCAGCGCGGTGATGAGGCGGGTGGAGCGCCGGGTCATGTCGTCCAGCGCTCGTTCGGCATCGTCGAGCAGCGAGGCCTGCTCGCGCTCGTAGCCAGCCAACGTGGTTGCGTCGGCACCGCCGTCGGTGTCGAGCTTGTGGACGATCTCGTGCAAGCGATTGAGTCGGCGCATGGCACCCCGGAAGACCCGTTCTTCGATGTCGTCGACGAGTTCCCTGATGTCTTCGCACAGTCCCTTGTGTTCGCTCCAGGCCGCCAGCATGCGGTCGCGGTGCAGGGTCAGGCGCGGGATGAAGTCGCCCGCCACGCGGTTGTACTCCGCGACGATGGCGGCGACCTGATCGAACAGCACCTGGTTGGTCGACAACACGGGCAGCGAATTGCCCAAGCCCTGGCGCCACAGGAAGGCGACGTGCTTGTAGGCGGTCAGCTCGCTCGAGAAGGCGTCGAGGATGCCGCGCCGCCCCAGCCCGCGGTGCGCCTCGATCATCCGGCTGGTCAGCGCGAAGAGCTGCGCGGCCAGCCGTTCGGCGGCATCGGCGCCGCCTTGCTCGCTGTCGTCCCACGCCTCGAGGTAGAGCCGGTCGGTGAGTTCGCCGATCTCGCCGATGCGGTCGCGCACATCGGCCAGCAGCACCGGAACGACGAAGGGACGGTCCAGATCGTTTTCGCGCCGCAGGCCGGCGGCGGTCTCGCGCTTGACCCACTCCGAACCCAACGCGGCCTCGTCGATGAAGACGATCAGGAAATCGCAGTGCTCGGCGATTGCGGACTCGATGTGGCGGCCGAAGCGATAGCCCGGCGACAGCTCGTCCTGGTCGAGCCAGCAGTCGACATGCTTGGGCAGCCGCTCGACGATGCGCCGGACGCGCTCCTTGCTCGGGCTGGCATGGCTGAGGAAGATCTGCATGCGGCGACCAGCAAACGCCCGCAGCGCGATTCGCGACAATCCCTAGCATGAAAGTCATCCGCCTGCGCGAAGGCCGCGACCGCTCGCTGCGGCGCCGTCATCCCTGGGTCTTCGAGGGCAGCATCGCCAAGGGCGGCGCCGACCCCGGCGAGACGGTGCGCGTGCAGTCGCACGACGGCGACTTCCTGGCCTGGGGGGCGTTCAGCCCGGCCTCGTCCTCCACGCAATACTGGACAAGCCCAATCTTCTCGGCGAAGGCGCCGTCGAAACTTTCCGCGCTTGCAAACAGCGCCTTGGCCCAGCGCGGCCCGATCGCCTCGATCAC
>CALJUI010000361.1 GCA_937975735.1 uncultured Rubrivivax sp. | reverse complement strand
CACGCGGCTGCCAGCCCGGCTCGGCAGCGAAGGCGCGGCGCATCGGCTCGATCCAGTCGCCGGCCGGCAGCAGCACCACCAGGTACTGCAAGGGCAGGCGCCGCTGCACCGCCCAGGCCCGAGTGGCCTGCGCGGCCTCGAGCCAGGTGGCGGTCGGGGACGCGCTGCATGGCAGCGCCAGCTTCATGGGCCGCCGGCAGGGGCTTGCCCTGCTTGTGTCAGAATCGTCCCGACGTTCGGCATGGCGCCGATTGTCCATGGAGGCGCTGGAGAAAGCCCGATGAGCAGCGAACTGATCAAGAATGTCACCGACGATTCGTTCGGCACCGATGTGCTGAAGTCGGACAAGCCGGTCCTGGTGGACTACTGGGCTGAATGGTGCGGCCCGTGCAAGATGATCGCCCCGGTGCTCGACGAGCTGTCCAAGACCTACGAAGGTCGGCTGCAGATCGCCAAGCTCAACGTCGACGAGAACCGCAACGTGCCGGCACAGCATGGCATCCGCGGCATCCCGACGCTGCAGCTTTGGAAGAACGGCCAGCTCGTGCAGTCGCTGGTCGGTGCCAAGCCCAAGGCCGAACTGACGGCCTTCCTCGACGCTCATCTATAATCCGTCGCGTCGGTTGCGGCCGGCCGGTCGATGACGATCGGCGCCGCCCCGCACGGTAAGCCACCGAGCGCCAGGCCCCACGGCCGCATGGGCGCTCGATTTCGGCCCCCCTTCCCCTTCCCTCACTGACCGTTCGACGAGCCGGCCCGCGCCGGCTCCCCACCGTCCAAGGTGCCCTGCCACGGGGGTATGCCTACATGCATCTGTCCGAACTGAAGGCCCAGCACGTCTCCGAGCTCATCAAGATGGGCGAGGCGCTGGAGATCGAGAACGTCGCCCGCATGCGCAAGCAGGAGCTGATGTTCGCCATCATGAAGAAGCGCGCCAAGGGCGGCGAGCAGGTTTTCGGCGACGGCGTGCTCGAGGTGCTGCCCGACGGCTTCGGCTTCCTGCGCTCGCCGGAGACCAGCTACATGGCGTCGACCGACGACATCTATCTCAGCCCGAGCCAGATCCGCCGCTTCAACCTGCACACCGGCGACATGGTCGAGGGCGAGGTGCGGGTGCCGAAGGACGGCGAGCGCTACTTCGCGCTTGTCAAGGTCGACCGCGTCAACGGCCTGACCCCGGAGGAGAGCAAGCACAAGATCATGTTCGAGAACCTGACGCCCTTGTTCCCCAAGGAGCAGTTCAAGCTCGAGCGTGACATCAAGAGCGACGAGAACATCACCAGCCGCATCATCGACCTGATCGCGCCGATCGGCAAAGGCCAGCGCGCGCTGCTCGTCTCGCAGCCCAAGAGCGGCAAGACGATGATGATGCAGCACTTCGCGCACGCGATCGTCGCCAACTACCCCGACGCGCACCTGATCGTGCTGCTCGTCGACGAGCGCCCCGAGGAAGTCACCGAGATGCAGCGCACCGTGCGCGGCGAGGTCATCAGCTCGACCTTCGACGAGCCGGCCGCCCGCCACGTGCAGGTCGCCGAGATGGTGATCGAGCGGGCCAAGCGCCTGGTCGAACTCAAGAAGGACGTGGTGATCCTGCTCGACTCGATCACCCGCCTGGCGCGCGCCTACAACAACGTGCTGCCCTCGTCGGGCAAGGTGCTGACCGGCGGTGTCGACGCCAACGCGCTGCAGCGACCGAAGCGCTTCTTCGGCGCCGCACGCAACATCGAGGAAGGCGGCTCGCTGACGATCATCGGCACCGCGCTGATCGACACCGGCAGCCGCATGGACGAGGTGATCTACGAGGAGTTCAAGGGCACCGGCAACTGCGAGATCTACCTCGACCGCCGGATGTCCGAGAAGCGCGTCTACCCGTCGATCCTGCTCAACAAGAGCGGCACGCGGCGCGAGGAACTGCTGCTCAAGCCGGAGATCCTGCAAAAGACCTGGATCCTGCGCAAGCTGCTGTACCCGATGGACGAGATCGAGGCGATGGAGTTCATCCTCGACAAGATGAAGGCCAGCAAGAACAACCTCGACTTCTTTGACATGATGCGTCGAGGCGGTTGACGCAGGCTATAATTAGCAATTGTCCCTCGTTCAGGCAAGTGCGCGCGCATCGGGCGCCGTGGCTGCCGACCCACTCCAGCGAGCACCCCATGAAAGAAGGCATTCACCCCAACTACCGCGACGTCTGCTTCCAGGACCTGTCGAACGGCTTCCAGTTCGTCACCCGTTCCTGCCTTCAGACCAAGGAAACGATCAAGCTCGACGACGGCCGCGAACTGCCGCTGATGAAGCTCGAGACGACCAGCGAGTCGCACCCCTTCTACACCGGCACGCAGAAGAGCGTGGACAACCTCGGCGGCCGCGTCGAGAAGTTCCGCAACAAGTTCGCCCACGTCGGCATGAAGAAGTAAGGCCGCGCCGCGATCACAGACAGGCAGCTCCGGCTGCCTTTTTCATGCCCGCTCGGCGGGGCCCGCCGCTGTGGCGTGCCATCATGCACGGCTCGTGAGCACCGTCACCCCTGCCCTTCTGACCCGCCGTGGCGCACAGCGCCTGCCGCGGCTGGCGCTGCTGCTGTTCTGCGCCGCCTACGTGCTGCCCGGCATCTTCGGGCGCGACCCCTGGCGCAACGCCGACCTCGCCGCCTATGGCCTGATGGCGGCTATGGCCGAGGGGCGCACCGCCTGGCTCGCGCCCACGCTCGGCGGCCTCCCGGTCGACGCGGCGCTGATGCCGCACTGGCTCGGTGCCGCCTTCGTGGCGGCGCTGGGTCCCTGGCTCGGCGGGCCGCTGGCCGCTCGCCTTCCGTTCGCCTTGCTGCTGGCGCTGACGCTGGCCCTCGTCTGGTACGCCACCTACCACCTGGCGCGCACCGAAGCGGCGCAGCCCGTGCCCTTCGCCTTCGGCGGCGAGGCCGAACCGGTGGACTACGCGCGGGCGATCGCCGATGCGGCATTGCTCGCGCTGATCGCCAGCCTGGGCCTGCTGCAGCTCGGTCACGAGACCACCCCCGAACTGGCGCAGCTGGTGGCGGTGGCGCTGCTGCTGTGGTCGCTGGCGGTGGCGCCCTATCGGGCGTTCGCCGGCCGGCTGGGCGCGATCGCCGGCTTGGGCGTGCTCAGCGCCAGCGGCGCACCGGCGATGGCGCTGGCGATGGGCGCCGGTGCGACGCTGGTCTGCGCACGATCGAGCTACGCCGTCGTGCGCACGACCAGCGCCTGGGTCGGGGTGGGCACCCTCGCCGCGATCGGCATCGGCATGCTCGCGCAGACCTGGCGCTGGCGGGTCGCCACGGGGCTGGACGCCGGGGACGCCTGGTCCATCCTGCGCCAGTGGGCCTGGTTCCTCTGGCCGGTCTGGCCGGCGATGCTGTGGGCCCTGTGGCGCTGGCGGCGGCACCTGACCCACCGCCACGTCTCGGTGCCGCTGATCGTGGTCCTGTCCGGGCTTGGCGCGAACCTGGCGATGGGCGGCGCCGACCGCGCGCTGATGCTCGCGCTGCCGGGCACCGCGATGCTCGCCGCGTTCGCGTTGCCGACGCTCAAGCGGGGTGCGTCGGCGGCGGTCGACTGGCTGTCGATGTGCTTCTTCACGATCAGCGCGCTGGCGATATGGATCATCTACGTCGCGATGGTCACCGGCTGGCCGGCGAAGCCGGCGGCCAACGTCGCCAAGCTCGCGCCCGGCTTCGTCGCCGCGTTCAGCTGGTTCGACCTGATCCCCGCGCTGATCGGCACCCTGTCCTGGTTGTGGCTGGTGCGCTGGCGCACCGGCCGCCACCGCGAGGCGGTCTGGAAGAGCATGGTGATCCCCGCCGGCGGCGTCGCGTTGTGCTGGCTGCTGCTGTCGACGCTGTGGTTGCCGCTGCTCGACTACGCGCGCAGCATGCGGCCCTGGGTCGAACGCCTGGCGCTTCACGTGCGCCCGGACGACTGCATCGCCGCCCCGGGCTTGGGCACGGCGCAGATCGCGGTGCTGGAGACGCAGGGCCGCTGGCGCGTCGACGCCCGGCCCGAGGCGCCGTCGGGCGACTGCCGCATCCGGCTGGCCGTGACCAAGACGCTACCGCTGCCGGCGCCGCCCGAGGGCTGGACGACGCTGGCCAACGTTCGGCGGCCCTCCGACCGCGACGAGGTCACGGTGGTCTGGGTCCGGCGCGCTACGCCGCCCTGACCACCTCTTCGCTTCGCTCGCTGGGCAAGCGGCGGATCCGCACGCCCGGGAAGGCGAGGCGGAAGGTCGAGCCGCGGCCGGGCTCGCTCTCGACGTCGATCGATCCGCCGTGGCGCTGCATCACGTGCTTGACGATCGACAGACCCAGGCCGGTGCCGCCGGTGTCGCGCGAGCGGCTGCCATCGACGCGGTAGAAGCGTTCGGTCAGCCGCGGCAGGTGCTCGCGCGCGATGCCCGGCCCATTGTCGATCACCTCGACCTGGCCGCTGCCGTCGGGCCGCAGCGACCATCGCACGTCGATGCGCCCGCCCTCGGGCGTGTAGCGCACCGCATTGGTCAGCAGGTTGCCGATCGCGCTCTGCAACTCGCCCTCCTGGCCCGCGACCTGCAGGCCGGGTTCGCCGGTGAATTCGATCGTGTGCCGGCCGGCAGACAGCGTGCGCGCATCGCGCTCGGCGGCGGCCATCAACGGCGCGAAATCGATCCAGGTGTCGGCTTCCGGCTGGGGGCTGCCCTCGAGCTGGGCGAGGGTCAGCAGGTCGGCCACCAGCACCTGCATCCGGTCGGTCTGCTGCGTCATCAACGCCAGCACGCGCTTGCGCTCCTGGTTGTCGAGCGGCAGGGTCGCCAGCGTCTCGACAAAGCCCGCCAGCACCGTCAAGGGCGTGCGGATCTCGTGCGACACGTTGGCGACGAAGTCGCGCCGCATCGCCTCGGCGCGCTCGCGCTCGGTGACATCGCGCGACAGGATCAGCTTCAGGCCCTCGCCATAGGGCTGCACGATCACCGACAGGGTGGCGCGGCCCAACGGGGCCGTCAGCTTCACCGGCTCGTCGAAGCGGCCCTGCGTCAGGTAGGCCTTGAACTCGGGCGAGCGCACGAGGTTGGTGATGCGCTGCCCGAGGTCGCGTTCCGGGTTCAGCCCGAAGTGCACCGCGGCGACCGAGTTGCACCAGTCGATCTGCTCGTCGGCATCGAGCATCAGCACGCCGTTCGGCGACGCCTCGATCGCCGACAGGAACTGCTCGAGCCGCCGCCGCTCGTCGTCGATCACGCGTTCGCGGGCCCGCAGCGCCTTTTCGGCCCAATAGCCGAGTTCGCCCCAGAAACCGGTGTCGCGCGGCGCCGCGCCGTGCTGGCCGCCGCGCAGCCATCGCACCAGCCGGCGACCGCGGCGCGCATCGACGATCACGACCACGACGATGGCCGTCACGCCGCCCGCCAGCGCACCGAGCACCGGCCAGTCGGCCAGTGCGCCGCCCACCAGGCCGATCAGCGCCCCGCCGGCCCACGCCCCGACCGCTTGTCCGACGCGCGGTGCGACCCAGGCCATCGTCGGATGCTCAGGCCGCCAGGCCGTCGGCCGGCCGGGCCAGCCGGTAGCCCGCCCCGCGCACGGTCTCGATCAGGCCGGCGCAGTCGGCCGGCGACAGCGCCTCGCGCAGGCGCTTGATGTGCACGTCGATCGTGCGCTCTTCGATGAACACATGATCGCCCCAGACGCGGTCGAGCATCTGGGCGCGGCTGTGCACGCGCTCCGGATGCGCCATCAGGTAGTGCAGCAGCCGGAACTCGGTCGGACCGATCTTCAGGTCGTGGGTGGCGCCGTCGCGCTGATAGGTCACCCGATGCGTGGCCGGGTCGAGGCGCAGCGGCCCGACCTCCACCGCCGCGTCCAGCGCCTGCGGCGCGCGGCGGCGCAGCACCGCACGGATGCGCGCGAGCAGCTCCTTCGGCGAGAACGGCTTGGTCAGGTAGTCGTCGGCGCCGGCATCCAGGCCGGCGATCTTGTCGGCCTCCTCGCTGCGTGCGGTCAGCATGATCAGCGGCAGCTCGCGCGTGCGTTCCTGCGCGCGCCACTGTCGTGCCAACGCAATGCCCGACTGCCCGGGGAGCATCCAGTCGAGCAGGACCAGATCGGGAAGCACGGCGTCGACCGAGGCCTGGGCGTCGGCGGCGTGGACCGCCTGCACGACGTCGAAGCCGGCATGTCGAAGGTGGATCGCGATCAACTCGGAGATTGCCGCCTCGTCCTCGACCACCAGCACCCGGCTCATGCGCATCGCTCGTGCTCCCTGCTAGCGCACCGCGCCTTCGACGTCCTCCATCGGCTGATGGCGCACGTCGGTGCCCTTGACGATGTAGATCACCGCCTCGCCGATGTTCTTCGCGTGGTCCCCGATGCGCTCGATGGCCTTGGCGACGAAGACAAGGTCGATGCTTGCGGAGATCGTGCGCGGATCTTCCATCATGTAGGTGATCAGCTTGCGCAGCAGGCCGTCGAACTCCTGGTCGATCTCGTCGTCGTGCTTGAGCACCGACAGCGCCTGCTCGGCGTCCAGCCGCGCGAACGCGTCCAGCGCCTTGCGCATCGACGCCGTGGCCAGCTCTGCCTCGACCCGCAGGTCACCCACCGGCAGCCGAAGCCGGGCCGGTACGCCGGTGTTGACCAGGCGTTCGGCCGCGCGCGCGATGCGCGCCGCCTCGTCACCGAACCGCTCGAGGTTGGCGATGGCCTTGGCCGGGGCGATCAACCCGCGGGCGACCTCGACCACGCTCTGCCCGCCAGTGACCATCGCGCACGGGCCGTCGAGCAGGTCGCTGATCGGCTGCATGGGCGTGTCGGCGAAGGCGCGCTTCGCGAGGCTGTTTTTCACGACGGTCACGCGGATCTCGCGCTCGGCGAGACTGCTGCGCAGCGTGTTGTTGTCGTTGGCCTTGACGCCGCAGATGTCGATGATCACCGCGCTGTCGACCTCGCCGAACAGCTTGCGGTAGCTGTCTTCGATCATGTTCTTTACTGGCTTGCTCATGACTGATCTCCGCCGCGCCGTCGGGCGCGGGTGGTGTTAGCTGTCCGACTCCTGGCTGCCGGCGAGGGTCACGAGCACGCCGGGGGTCATCGTGCCGCTGATGCTGATCTTCTTGATGTACTGGCCTTTGACCGTCGAGGGCCGCAGCCGCGTGATCTGGTCGATAAACGCCTGCGCGTTTTCCGTAAGCTGCTTGCTGTCGAAGCTCTGCTTGCCGATCACCGCGTGAAGGTTGCCGCCGCTGTCATTGCGGTACTCGACCTTGCCGGCCGCGAACTCCCTGACCGCCTGCGCCACGTTGGGCGTGACGGTGCCGGCCTTGGGCGAGGGCATCAGACCCTTGGGCCCTAGCGTGCGGCCGAGCTTGCTGGCCACGCGCATCATGTCCGGGCTGGCGATCGCCACGTCGAACTCCATCCACCCGTCCTCGATCTTCTTGACCAGTTCCTCCGCCCCGGCCTCGATGGCGCCGGCCTGCTTGCAGGCGTCGACCTTGTCCGCCGAGCAGAATGCGATCACGCGCATCGTCCGACCGATGCCGTGCGGCAGCGACACGGACCCGCGAATCTGCTGATCCGCCTGCCGATCGTCGATGCCCAGGTGCATGCAGATTTCGATCGACTGGTCGAACTTGGTCTGCTTGAACGACTTGACCTTTTCGATGGCCTTGGCCAACTCGACCGGCTTCTCGCGATCGAGTCCCTCGGCATCGGCGCGGTAGCGCTTACCTCTGTG
>CALJUI010000360.1 GCA_937975735.1 uncultured Rubrivivax sp. | reverse complement strand
ATCCGCTAATCCCCAACGACCAGGCCTATCAGGTGGCCGCCGCGCTCGACGAAGAAGTGCGCAGCAACACCGCGGCGCTGATCGCGCTGCACGGCCTGCGCGGGAAGGCGCAGGGCGAGATCCTGCAGCGCGTGGCCGAGCACTTCGAGATGCGGCTACCGCTGGCCGAGGGCAAGGCGGCGATGTTCGGCGGCCTGCTCACCGGCGCGCTGACCGGATTGAAGGCCGACCTCGCCAGCGGCGGATGGACGCTCGGCGGCGGCCTGCTCGCCGGCGGCGTGATCGGCGCGCTCGGCGGCGCCGGTGCGGCGCGCGCCGTCAACGTGCTCCGCGGGCTGGAGCAGGGCGTGGTCGGCTGGAGCGACGAGGCGCTGACGCCGATGCTCGAGGCCGCGCTGCTGCGTTACCTGGCGGTCGCGCACTTCGGGCGCGGCCGCGGCGACTGGGCCGCCGGCGAGTCGCCGCCGCACTGGCGCGACCACGTGCGGGCCGCGCTCGCGCCGCGGGCCGAGATCCTGCGCACGCTGTGGCGCGACCGCGGCGAGCCGGCGGCGCTGGCGCGCGAGCTGCAGCCGGTGGTCGAGGCGGTGATGCGCGACGTGCTGGCCCGCCTGTACCCCGGCGCCAGCGCCGATAATGATTCGCCATGAAGATCCTGATCCTCGGGGCCGGCCGGGTCGGGGAGAGCGTGGCCGAGAGCCTCGTCTCCGAACAGAACGACATCACCGTCATCGACACCGACCCGGTCCGCCTGGCGGCGCTGCAGGATCGGCTCGACCTGCGCGGCGTCGTCGGCAACGGCATCCAGCCCTCGGTGCTGAAGGATGCCGGCGCCGAGGACAGCGACATGATGATCGCCTGCGCGCCGCTGGACGAGACCAACCTCGTCGCCTGCAAGATCGCGCACGACATCTACAACATCCCGACCCGCATCGCCCGCATCCGCAGCCGCGAGTTCACCGACGACAGCCCGCTGATGGGCAAGGAGGGCTTCGCGGTCGACGAGACGATCTGCCCCGAGGAGAGCCTGACCGCCTACATCCGCAAGCTGATCGAGTTCCCGGAGGCGCTGCAGGTGCTGGAGTTCTCGCAGCGGCGCGTCAGCCTGATCGCGGTGCGCGCGCTCGAGGGCGGCAAGCTGGTCAACCGCGTCATCTCCGATCTGCCCAAGCTGGCGCCGAACCTGCCGATGCGCATCGTCGCGATCTACCGGCGCGACCTGATGGGCCTGGACCGCCAGGTCACCTGCGAGGGCAGCACGCGGGTCGAGGTCGGCGACGAGGTCTTCGTGCTGGCCGCCGACGAGCACATCCGCGGCGCGCTCGACGCCCTGCACCAGCGCGACGAGCCGGTCAGGCGCATCATCATCGCCGGCGGCGGCCGCGTCGGCCTGCGGCTGGCGCGCTCGGTCGGCAGGGAGTGCCAGGTCAAGATCATCGAGGAGAGCGCCGCGCGCTGCGAGTACCTGACCACGCAGCTGCCCGACAGCACGCTGATCCTGCGCGGTGACACCACCGACGAGGACCTGCTCGAGAGCGAGAACGTGCAGGACACCGACCTCTTCCTCGCGCTGACCAGCGACGACGAGGACAACATCATGTCCTGCCTGCTGGCCAAGCGCATGGGCGCCAAGCGCGTGCTCGCGCTGATCAACCGCCGCGCCTACGCCGACCTGGTGCAGGGCACCGGCACCCAGATCGACATCGCGATCTCGCCGTCGCAGACGGTGATCGGCGAATTGCTGGCCTTCGTCCGCCGCGGCGACGTGATGGCCGTGCACAGCCTGCGGCGCGGGGCCTCGGAGGTGATCGAGGTCGTGGTGCGCGGCGACCGCAAGAGCTCGCGCGTGGTCGGCCGCCGCATCGAGGAACTGCCGCGCCCCGGCGGCGCGGCGATTGGCGCGATCGTGCGCGACGTCGTCGGCGACGACGGCAGGACGCGCAAGGAGGTCATCATCCCGCACCACGACACGGTGGTCGAGAGCGGCGATCACGTGATCGTCTTCGTGCCTCGCCGGCGCATGGTGCGTCAGGTCGAAAAGCTGTTCCAGGTCAGCGCCACGTTCTTCTGATGTTCCCCCCCGAAGCGCCTTCGGCGCCTCCCCCCCAGGGGGGCGCCGCCGGCGGACCGGCAGAGCCGGATCCGCGGCGGCCGCTTGATCGAATGCGAAGCCTGCTGTGAATTCCCCGCTTGCCGTCATCGCGCTGGTCGGCCGCATGGTCGTGCTGTTCGCGCTGCTGATGCTGGTGCCGCTGGCCTTCGCCGTCGGCCACCACGATGCCGCCGAGCGCGCCTTCATCACCTCGATCGTCATCACGCTCGGCGCCGGCCTGCTGATGAGCCTGACCACGCGGCGCTTCCAGCGCGAGCTGCAGCCGCGCGACGGCTTCATGCTGGTCGCGCTGACCTGGCTCGTGCTGCCGGCCTTCGGTGCGCTGCCGCTGGTGCTGGCGATTCCGGACCTGGGCGTCGTGCGTGCCTACTTCGAGGCGATGTCGGGCTTCACCGCCACCGGCGCGACGGTGCTCAGCGGCCTCGATCAGCTGCCGCTGTCGGTCAACGTCTGGCGCTGCTTCATGATGCTCGTCGGCGGCCTGGGCATCATCGTGCTGGCGGTGGCGATCCTGCCGCTGCTCGGCGTCGGCGGCACCCAGCTGTTCAAGGCCGAGGTCGCCGGCCCGATGAAGGACGCCAAGCTGACGCCGCGCATCGCCGAGACGGCGCGCGGCCTGTGGGTCGTCTACTTCAGCTTCTCGGCGCTGTGCTTCTTCGCCTACCGCTGGGCCGGCATGAGCTGGGAAGACGCCTTCATGCACATGTGCACGACGATGGGCCTGGGCGGCTTCTCGTCGCACGACGC
>CALJUI010000359.1 GCA_937975735.1 uncultured Rubrivivax sp. | reverse complement strand
GCCCTGGGAACTGTCGGCCATGTGGGTCAGCCCCGGGCACATGGGGCGGGGCGTGGGCCGCGCCTTGATGGCCTGGGCGCGGCAGTGCGCGGCGGACGCGGGGCAGGCCATGCTGGCCATCGACGCGGACCCGAACGCCGAAGCCTTCTACAAGGCCTGCGGCGCGGTGCGGGTGGGCGAGGTGCCGGCACCGATCGACGGCCAGCCGGACCGCGTGCGGCCGCAGCTGCGCCTGCGCACGCGTGCGGCCTGACGTGATGGTGCCGTGGCTGCGGGCCCGGGCCGGCCGCCTTGTCCGGCCGGTGCAGGCCGACTATCGTCGGCGCGCCGGGCGACGAGGCGCCATGAACATGGCGACCCGACACACCCGGACCCCCACACCCGCACGCCACTTCATCTCGGCCCAAGGAGCACCATGCGCCGCAACCTGATCGCCTGGGCAGGCTACTTCGCCTTCGTCGCGCTGGCCGTTGCGCTGAGTTGGCACGACGGCATCACCCGCTTCGAAGGGGCCATGGGCGTGGGCAAGGGCGCCGTGTGGCTGGCCTGGCTGCTGTTCACGGCCTACGCCTTCAATTGCAGCCAGCACGCGAACATCTTCAAGAGCCTGGGCCGCATGGCGCAGCTGTATTGGGGGCGCCAGGTCGGCATCGACCTGTACCTGGGCGTGACGCTCTTTCTCTGCGTGGTCTACCTGCACGCAGGTGCGCTCGTGTTCTTCCTGTGGCTGGTGCCCACGCTGCTGTTCGCCAACCTGGCCACCTTGCTCTTCGTGGCCATCCACTTCGAGGCCCTGGTGACGCGGCTGTGGCCGGCCGCGGCGCTGCTCTAGCGCCCGGCTGCCACGCCGCCGTAGCGTCTGCCCACCCGGAGACCGGCGCATGTTCTCCCACATCTTCGTCGGCGTGAGCGACTTCGACCGCGCCCTGGCGTTCTACGAACCCTTCATGGCCGCGCTGGGCGTGCCGCCGCGCTTCTGTGACCGCAGCCGTCCGTGGGCCGGGTGGCAGACGCCGGGCGGGCCCCGGCCGCTGTTCCTCATCGGCGCACCGTTCGACGAGCGTGCGCACCAGCCCGGCAACGGGCAGATGGTGGCCTTCCTGGCGGCCGACCGGGCCATGGTGCACACGGCCTACGACGTGGCCCTGGCGCACGGCGGCACCTGCGAAGGCGCGCCCGGCTTGCGGCCCGAGTACCACGCGCACTACTACGGCGCCTACGTGCGGGACCCGGACGGCAACAAGCTGGCCGTGGCCTGCCACGACGACGAGCGGGCGTGGGCGGCGGGGTGTGGGCCACGAGGTGCAGCAGACAACCTCCCTGAAACGACAGTTGATTGACCTGCTGGAACCGCTGGACGGGTTCAGTGTGCAGCCTTCACGAGTGGCCTGCGGCAGCGCGCTGTTCTACCGCGGCAAGGAGTTCGCACACTTCCACCACGAGCACGAGATCGACCTGCGCCTGACGGCCAAGGTCATCAAGTCGCTCGGCTTGACGCGCCCTGCGCGCTCCGAACGGCAGCCAGGCCGGTCCACGTCGTCAGCCTGGATCGCGTTGCGCATCGACACCGGCGACGACGTGCGCCATGTGGCCGAGCTGGTGCGCCGTGCCGTGGCCGAATCGGATGCAGCGGGCCGCCGGTGATTGCGGGCCTGGCAGCATGACGGGATCGATCGTGTTCCTGAACGGTGCCTCCAGCGCCGGCAAGTCCACGATCGCAGCCGCCGCGCAGCGGGTGTTCCCGGCGGCGTTCTGGCACTACTCGATCGACCATCTGTTGCAGGCCAGGGTCCTGCCGACGGCGCGCATCGAGTCGGGCGAGTCGCCTTGGGCCGCGCTGCGCGAGCCGTTCTTCGAGGGCTACCACCGCAGCATCCCGGTATGGGCCGGGGCCGGGAACCACCTGATCGTGGAGCACATCGTCGAAAGCGAACGCTGGATGCAGCGCCTGACCCGGCTGCTGCGGGGCCTCGATGTGTTCATGGTGGGCGTGCATTGCCCGCTGGACGAACTGCAGCGACGCGAGGCTGCGCGCGGGGACCGTCCGGCCGGCATGGCGGCGACGGACTTCGAGATCGCGCATCGTCACTGCGCGTACGACCTCGAGATCGACGGCACGCAGGACCCGGCGGCGTCGGCCGAGGCCTTGCTGCGGGCCTGGCAGGCGCGCGGCGCGCAGCGGGCCATCGACCGCATGGCCACACGGCTTGACGGCGGCGCGCCATGCACGTGACGCTGCGCGCCGGCACCGTGGACGACGCGCCGCAGGTGGCCGAGGTGCTGCTGACGTCGCGCCGCGCATTCCTGCCCTATGCGCCGCTGGCCCATGGGGACGACGACGTGCACCGATGGGTACGTGAGGAGTTGGTGCCGTCGGGCGGGGTCACTGTGGCCTGCGCGGGCAGGGCGGTGGTGGGCGTGCTGGCCAGGGGCTGCGAGGCAGGCGTCAGCTGGATCCACCAGCTTTACGT
>CALJUI010000358.1 GCA_937975735.1 uncultured Rubrivivax sp. | reverse complement strand
GGAACTCGATCATCTTGGTGTTCAGGCTGGCCCACAGGTCGTGCGTCATGCAGCGGCCGGCGTCGTCGCCCATGCAGTTTTCCTTGCCGGCACAGCCGGTCGCGTCGATCGGCTCGTCGACGGCGACGATGATGTCGGCCACCGTGATCTGCTCGGCGCCGCGGCCCAGCGAGTACCCGCCGCCTGGACCGCGCGTGCTCTCCACCAGCTCGTGACGGCGCAACTTGCCGAACAACTGCTCGAGGTAGGACAGCGAGATCTGCTGGCGCTGGCTGATCGCGGCCAGCGCCACCGGTCCGGTGTGCGTGCGCAGCGCCAGGTCGATCATGGCGGTGACGGCAAAACGCCCTTTGGTGGTGAGACGCATGAGCTACTCCTTCGAGCCGGTCAATCTACGGGAAAACCCGGACCGAATCCGACTTGTTTAGTCAAGTATATCTGAACCCGACTGATTTGGTCGAGTTTGGCGCCGGAAGTTCCCCGACGTGGCGGCTTCCCGTCGATCAGCGCCCGACCATCGGCACCACGTTGTCGTCGTGTCCGCCGGCGCCGAAGGCCTGCTCGCGCAGCAGCGCCAGCTGGTCGCGGATGCGCGCCGCCTTCTCGAATTCCAGGTTGCGCGCGTGCTCCAGCATCTGACGCTCGAGCGCCTTGATGCGCTTGCCGAGGTCCTTCTCCGACATGGCCTCGACCTCGGTGGCCGCCTGCGCCCGCTGCAGATCCTCCTTCGCGGCCTTGTCGGAGACGACGCCGTCGATCAGGTCGCGCACCTGCTTGCGAATGCTTCGCGGGGTGATGCCGTGCGCCTCGTTGTAGGCGATCTGCTTGGCGCGCCGGCGCTCGGTCTCGTCGATCGCCCGCTTCATCGAGTCGGTCACCTTGTCGGCGTACAGGATCGCGCGGCCGTTCAGGTTGCGCGCCGCCCGGCCGATGGTCTGGATCAGGCTGCGCTCGGAGCGCAGGAAGCCTTCCTTGTCGGCGTCGAGGATGGCGACCAGGCTCACCTCGGGCAGGTCCAGGCCCTCGCGCAGCAGGTTGATGCCGACCAGCACGTCGAACTGCCCCAGGCGCAGGTCGCGCAGGATCTCGACGCGTTCGACGGTGTCGACGTCGCTGTGCAGGTAGCGCACCTTGACGCCGTTGTCGGTCAGGTAGTCGGTCAGCTGCTCGGCCATGCGCTTGGTCAGCGTCGTGATCAGCACCCGCTCGCTGCGCTCGACGCGTTCGCGGATCTCCTGCAGCACGTCGTCGACCTGGTGGCCGGCCGGTCGCACCTCGACCGCCGGATCGACCAGGCCGGTGGGCCGCACCAGCTGCTCGACGACCTGCCCCGCATGCTGCTGCTCGTACTCCGCCGGCGTCGCCGAGACGAAGATCGCCTGGCGCATCTTGGCCTCGTACTCCTCGAACTTCAGCGGCCGGTTGTCGAGCGCGCTCGGCAGCCGGAAGCCGTACTCGACCAGCGTCGTCTTGCGCGCCCGGTCGCCGTTGTACATGCCGCCGAACTGGCCGATCAGCACGTGGCTCTCGTCGAGGAACATGATCGCGTCCTCGGGCAGGTAGTCGACCAGCGTCGACGGCGGCTCGCCCGGCGCCGAGCCCGACAGGTGGCGCGTGTAGTTCTCGATGCCCTTGCAGTGGCCGACCTCCTGCAGCATCTCGAGGTCGAAGCGCGTGCGCTGCTCCAGGCGCTGCGCCTCGACCAGCTTGCCGGCCTTGACCAATTCGTCCAGGCGCTCGCGCAACTCGGCCTTGATCGTCGAGATCGCCGCGACGACGCGGTCGCGCGGCGTCACGTAGTGACTGCTCGGGTAGACCGTGAAGCGCGGGATCTTCTGCCGGATGCGGCCGGTCAGCGGGTCCAGCAGCATCAGCGACTCGACCTCGTCGTCGAACAGCTCGATGCGCACCGCCAGCTCGCTGTGCTCGGCCGGGAAGACGTCGATCACGTCGCCGCGCACACGGAAGGTGCCGCGGGCGAAATCGGTCTCGTTGCGCGTGTACTGCATGCGGATCAGCTGCGCGATCAGGTCGCGCTGGCCGAGCTTGTCGCCCACGCGCAGCGTCATCACCATGCGGTGGTAGTCGGCCGGATTGCCGATGCCGTAGATCGCGCTGACGCTGGCGACGATGACCACGTCGCGCCGCTCGAGCAGGCTCTTGGTGGCGCTCAGTCGCATCTGCTCGATGTGCTCGTTGATCGCGCTGTCCTTCTCGATGAACAGGTCGCGCTGCGGCACGTAGGCCTCGGGCTGGTAGTAGTCGTAGTAGCTGACGAAGTACTCGAC
>CALJUI010000357.1 GCA_937975735.1 uncultured Rubrivivax sp. | reverse complement strand
ACATCCAGAAGGACGGCAGCTACAGCGTGATCCCGCGCATGTGGGGCGGCGAGACGACGGCCGACGAGCTGCGCCGCATCGCCGACACGGTGGACAAGTTCAAGATCCCCACCGTCAAGGTCACCGGCGGCCAGCGCATCGACCTGCTGGGCATCCGGAAGGAAGACCTGCCGGCGGTCTGGCAGTCGATCGGCATGTCCAGCGGCCACGCCTACGCGAAGGCACTGCGCACCGTGAAGACCTGCGTCGGCTCGGAATGGTGCCGCTTCGGCACGCAGGACAGCACGCGGATGGGCAAGGACCTGGAACGCGCGCTCTGGCGCATGTACGCGCCGCACAAGGTCAAGCTCGCGGTCAGCGGCTGCCCGCGCAACTGCGCCGAGAGCGGCATCAAGGACGTCGGCGTGATCGGCGTCGACTCGGGCTGGGAGATCTATGTCGGCGGCAACGGCGGCATCAAGACCGAGGTGGCGCAGTTCCTCGTCAAGGTCAAGACACCGGCCGAGGTGCTCGAGTTCAGCGGCGCCTTCCTGCAGCTCTACCGCGAGGAAGGCTGGTACCTCGAGCGCACGGTGCACTACCTCCACCGCGTCGGCCTCGACCACGTGAGGCGCCGGATCCTGGACGACGCCGGCAACCGCCGCGCGCTGTGGGAGCGTCTGCAGTTCAGCCTGGACGGCGAGCCCGACCCTTGGTTCGAGTTCGAGAAGGCGCAGGTCGACCTGCGCCAGTTCAACCCCCTGCCCATGCCGCAGACCGTGGAGAACGCGTGATGGCCGACTGGACCCCGATCTGCCGCCTGGAGGACATCCCACGCCTGGGTGCGCGCCGCGTCGCGCGCGAAGGCGGCGCGGCCGTCGCGGTGTTCCGCACCGCCGACGACCGCGTCTTCGCACTGCTCGACCGTTGCCCGCACAAGGGCGGCCCGCTGTCGCAGGGCATCGTCACCGCCGACGGCGTCGCCTGCCCGCTGCACAACTGGACGATCGGCCTGGCCGACGGCTGCGCGCGCGCACCGGACCAGGGCTGCACGCCGAGCTTCGCGGTGCGCGTCGACGACGGCGAGGTCTCGCTCGACGCCGAGGAGTTGCGCACGGTCGCCCTCGATCCGGTGCCGGCGACGTGAACGAGACGCGCTCCACCTGCCCCTACTGTGGCGTCGGCTGCGGGGTCCTCATCCAGAGCGACGGGGCGCAAATCACCGGGGTGCGCGGCGACCCCGACCACCCCGCCAACTTCGGCCGCCTGTGCAGCAAGGGCAGCACCCTGCACCTGACCGCGGCGCCGCACCTGCAGCGCCAGGCGCGCGCGCTGCAGCCGATACGGCGGGCGGCGCGCGGCGCCCCACTGCAGCCGGTGTCGTGGGACGCCGCGCTCGCCGAGGTGGCGGACCGCTTCGCCGGCATCGTCACCGCCCACGGGCCCGACGCGGTCGGCCTGTACCTGTCGGGCCAGCTGCTGACCGAGGACTATTACGTCTTCAACAAGCTGGCCAAGGGCCTGATCGGCACCAACAACGTCGACACCAATTCGCGCCTGTGCATGAGCAGCGCGGTCGCCGGCTACAAGCAGAGCCTGGGTGCCGACGCACCGCCGGCGTGCTACGACGACCTCGAGCTGGCGCGCACGGTCTTCATCGCCGGCTCGAACACGGCCTGGGCGCACCCGGTGCTGTTCCGCCGGCTCGAGGATGCGCGTCGCGCGAACCCCGAGCTCAAGCTGATCGTCGCCGACCCGCGCCGCACCGAGACCGCCGCCGCGGCCGACCTGCACCTGCCGCTGCTGCCGGGCACCGACGTCGTGCTGTTCCACGCGATGCTGCACCTGATGCTGTGGGAAGGACTGGTCGACCATCCCTTCATCGCCGCGCACACCACAGGCTTCGAGGCGCTGCGCGACCGCGTGCGCGAGTTCACGCCGGCCCACGCGGCCAAGGTCTGCGGCCTGCGCGCCGACGACATCGTGACCGCGGCGCGGTGGTTCGCCGCCGGCACGCCGACGCTGTCGCTGTACTGCCAGGGCCTGAACCAGAGCAGCAGCGGCACCGACAAGAACAGCGCGCTGATCAACCTGCACCTGGCCACCGGCCAGATCGGCCGGCCCGGCGCGGGGCCGTTCTCGCTGACCGGCCAGCCCAACGCGATGGGCGGGCGCGAGGTCGGTGGCCTGGCCAACCTGCTCGGCGCCCACCGCGACCTGGCCAACCCGGCCCATCGTGCCGAGATCGCCGCGCTGTGGGGCGTGCCCGAGGTTCCCGCGGCGCCGGGCAAGACCGCGGTCGAGATGTTCCAGGCCGCGGCCGACGGCGAGATCCGTGCGCTGTGGATCGTCTGCACGAATCCTGCCCAGTCGATGCCCGACCAAACGACCGTGCGAAGAGCCCTGCAGCGCTGCGAGTTCGTGGTCGTGCAGGAAGCCTATGTCCAGACCGCGACGACGGCCTTCGCCGACCTGCTGCTGCCGGCCACGACCTGGGGCGAGAAGGACGGCACCGTGACCAACAGCGAACGCCGCATCAGCCGCATGCGCGCGGCCGTGGCGCCGGCCGGCCAGGCGCGGCACGACTGGGCGATCGGCGCCGAGGTCGGCCGCCGGCTGGCGGCGCGGCTCGGCCGTGGCGCCGGCCGGTTCGACTACGCCGACGCCGAGGCGGTCTGGCGCGAGCACCGCGAAAGCTCGCGGGGTCGCGACCTCGACATCACCGGGCTGGACTACGCGCGCCTGGACGAGCCGCAGCATTGGCCCTGCGCCGAAGGCGCGAGCGCCGGCACCGCGCGGCTGTACACCGATCACCGCTTCGCGACCCCCGACGGCCGCGCACGCTTCGTCGCGCCGGCCTGGCGCCCGACCGCCGAAGCGCGCGACGCGCGCTTCCCGGTGTCGCTGACCACCGGCCGGCTGCGCGACCAGTGGCACGGCATGAGCCGCACCGGGCTGCTCGCGCGGTCCTTCGGCCACGACCCGGAACCGGCGGTCGAGCTGCACCCGCAGGAACTGGCGCGGCGCCGCTGGCGCGACGGCGATCTGGTCCATGTGCGCTCGCGCCGCGGCACGCTGGTGCTGCCGGTGCGCGCCAGCGACGCGGTGCCGCCTGCGCAGGCCCACGTCGCGATGCACTGGGGCCCGGAGGTGCTCGGCGGCCGCGGCAGCCTGGGCGTCAACGCGCTGACCGGGCCGGCGCGCTGCCCGCAGTCGCAGCAGCCCGAACTGAAGCACACCGCGGTGCGCATCGAGGCGGCCGAACTACCGTGGCGCCTGGTCGCCGCTGCCTGGTGCATGTCCGAGGACTGGCTCCCGGTGCGCGCGGCATTGCAATCGCAGATGGCGGCGTTCGAGTTCGCCGCCTGCGTGCCCTTCGGCCGCGAGCCCGACGGCCGCATCGGCCTGCTGCTGCGCGCCGCGCACCCCGGGCCGGTGGCGGCCGCCACGCTGCAGGCGCTCGAGGCCGCGCTCGGTCTCGACGCCGCCGCGGCGCTGCGCTATGCCGACCCGCGGCTGGGCCGCTCGCGCGCGATGCGACTCGACGAGGACGGTGCGCTGCAGGCCTTCGTGCTGGCCGGCGACGCATCGTCGCAGCATTGGGTGCTGGACCTGCTGCGCAGCGGTGCCTCGGCGCGCGCCTTTGGCCGCGCCCTGCTCAGCGGCGCGACGGTGCCGCCGGTGGCGGTTTTGCCTCGCAGCCCGCAGGTCTGCAGCTGCCACGACGTCAGCGAGGCGGCGATCGTCGCTGCCGCCCGCGCGGCCAGCGGCGACGAGGCCGACCGGCTGCGCCAGGTCCAGGGCCAGCTGCGCTGCGGCACCGAATGCGGTCCCTGCCGGCCGGCGGTCGTGGCGCTGGTGCGGTCGCACTCCCCGACCGCGGCGGTGGCGGCATGACGGCCGCGCCGGTGCATCCGGTGCGCCTGGTCGGCGCCGGCCCCGGCGCGCCGGACCTGCTGACGCTGCGCGCGGTGCGTGCGCTGCGCCGGGCCACCGTCGCGCTGGTCGACGCCCTCGTCGACCCCGGCGTGCTGCGCGACCTGCGGCCGTCGGCGCGGAGCATCCGGGTCGGCAAGCGCGGCGGCTGCGCCAGCACGGCGCAGGCCTTCATCCATCGCCTGATGATCAGCGAGGCTCGCCGCGGCGAGCACGTGGTGCGGCTCAAGGGCGGCGACCCTTTCGTGTTCGGCCGCGGCGCCGAGGAGTGCGACGCACTGCGCGAGGCGGGCCTCGACGTCGAAGTGGTCAGCGGCCTGTCCGCCGGCATCGCGGCGCCGGCGTCGATCGGCGTGCCGGTCACCGACCGGCGGCACACGCGTGGCGTCGCCTTCGCGACCGGGCACGCGGGACCCGACAGCGAAGAGCCCGACTGGGCGGCGCTGGCGGCCAGCGGGCTCACGTTGGTGATCTACATGGGGCTGGCGCGGATCGGCTCGATCGTGGACGCGCTGCGCGCCGGTGGCCTGCCCGCGGCCACTCCGGCGGCGGCGATCTGCAGCGCGCACACGCCGCGCCAGCGACAGGCGCTGTGCACGCTCGACACGCTGGCCGCGACGGTGCGGCGAGAGGGGCTCGGCAGCCCGGCGATCCTCGTGGTCGGCGATGTCGTGACCGCGGCGCCGATGTGGCACGCGGCTGCCGGCGAGCGGCAGACCGCCGCGGTCGGCAGCTGAGCCGTCGGGCGCACGACGACGTCGTTGCGCAGATCCGGGACAATCCCTTAGCACCGCCGCGGCCTTGTGTGGCCGGCCACCCTTGCGCCCCCCTGCCAAGAGGGGGGGTGGGCGAGCACTCGGCTCACAGAATCTCCGTACGGATCCCGCCCACGCGCCTCACGCGCGCAAACCAAGACCCATCGGAGACAACGTGAGCCCCACCAGAACCGCCACCCAAGTCCGTTCGGATCGTCCCCTGCACCGCCTGGCGGCGATCCCGATCGCCGTGCTGGGCTGTCTCGCCGCCGCGAGCGGCGCCCGTGCGATGGAGATCGGCACCGGCAACCCGGACCTGTCGATCCGCTGGGACAACACCGTGCGCGCGAACTACGCGGTGCGGGTCGAGTCGCGCGACCCGAAGATCGGCAATTCCGCGCTCGCCGACGAGGGCACCTACAGCTTCGACAAGGGCGATGCCGTGGCCAAGCGCCTGGACCTGCTGTCCGAGTTCGACGTCATCTACAAGCGGCGCTTCGGCGCGCGGATCAGCGGCACCGCGTGGGTCGACGGCGCCTACGGCAGCACCAGCCGCGGCAACCCGAATCCGCCGCTGTCCGGCATCCCCAGCTACGTCGGCGGCCAGTACAGCAGCACCATCAAGCGCCTGTACCGGGGCGGCAGCGGCGAGATCCTCGACGCCTTCGTCTTCGGCAGCGTCGACTTCGGCGAGGTGCCGGTGCGTGCCAAGCTCGGCCGTCACACCGTCTACTGGGGCGAGTCGCTGCTGCTCGGCGGCAACCTGCACAGCGTGGCCTATGCCCAGACCCCGCTCGACCTGCAGAAGGGCTTCGCCACCCCCGGCACCGAAGCGAAGGAGCTGTTCCGCCCGCTCAACCAGCTGTCGCTGCAGGCGCAGGTCACGTCGACGCTGTCGGTCGCCGCGCAGGCCATGTTCGAGTGGGAACCCGCGCGCTATCCGGAAGGCGGCACCTACCTCGGCCCGGTCGACTTCGTCTTCAACGGCCCGGACCGCCAGTTCATCTCCGGCGCGCTCGGCTTCGCGACACGCGGCCCGGCGTCGGAGCCCAGGCAACGCGGCGAGTATGGTCTGTCGGCACGTTGGAGCCCGGACTGGCTCGAGGGCACGCTCGGCTTCTACTACCGCAACTTCGCCGACAAGCTGCCGCAGGTGCTGCTGACCGCCGTCGGCGCGAACGCCAGCGTCTACAACATGATCTACGCCGACGACGTCGATCTGGTCGGCGTCAGCCTGGCCAAGAACATCGGCGGCGTCAGCCTCGGCGCCGAGATCTCGCAGCGTCGCAACACGCCGCTGAGCAGCCAGGTGCTCGGCGTCGCGCCCGGCCTGCCGGCCGCCGGCGACACCAAGGGCGCGCGCGGCGACACCTGGCACGCGCTGGTCAACCTGTTCGGCGCCCTGCCGAAGACGGCACTGTTCGACAGCGCGAGCTGGATCGCCGAACTGCAGTACTCGCGCTGGTCCAAGGTGCGCAGCGGCGCCAACCTGTTCAACGCGCTCGGCCACGCGCCCTGCAACGCCACCGCCACCGCGCCGGCCAAGGACAAGTGGGACGGCTGCAGCACCAAGGACTATGTCGGCGTCGGCCTGTCCTTCACGCCGACCTGGTTCCAGGTCGTGCCCGGCGTCGACCTGTCGGCTCCGCTGACCTACGCCGTCGGCCTGAGCGGCAACGCGGCCACCGTCTTCGGCGGCAACGAGGGCCTGGGCAACTACTCGATCGGCATCTCCGCCGACGTGCACCAGAAGTACCGCTTCGACCTGAAGTACATCGACTACATCGGCCGCTACAAGGACAACGGCACCGCCGTGACGGCGACCAATGGCCTGACCACCTTCCTGAAGGACCGCGGCTTCGTCAGCCTCACCTTCCGCACCACGTTCTGAGGACCGGCACCATGAACATCAAGCTCTCCCTCGGCGCGGCCCTGGTCGCCGCCACCTTCACCGCGCCCGCCGCGCTGGCCGCCGTCGGCGCCGACGAGGCCAAGGCCCTCGGCACCACGCTCACCCCGATCGGCGCCGAGAAGGCCGCCAACAAGGACGGCACGATCCCCGCCTACAGCGGCGGCGTGACGACCGCGCCGGCCGGGTTCAAGGCCGGCGACGGCATCCGGCCCAACCCCTTCGCCGCCGACAAGCCGCGTGTCGTCATCGACGCCAAGAACATGGCGCAGCACGCCGACAAGCTGACCGAGGGCACCAAGGCGCTGCTGCAGAAGCACCCGAGCTTCCGCGTCGACGTCTACCCGACGCATCGCAGCGTGGCCTTCCCGAAGTGGGTCGGCGACAACACCGCGAAGAACGCGGTCCGCGCCAAGACCAGCAACGACGGCCGCTCGATGGAAGGCGCGCACGCCGGCTTCCCGTTCCCGATCCCGAAGACCGGCCATGAAGCGATGTGGAACCACCTGGTTCGCTTCAACGGCCAGTCCTACGAGTCCAAGTACCGCAATCTGAACGTCGACGCCAGCGGGCGAGCGACGCTGGCGACGGAAGGACTGAGCGTCCAGGAGTACCCGTTCTGGGACAACAGCCAGAGCGCGAGCGAAACCTTCTGGAAGATCAAGATCAGCTACACCGGCCCGGCGCGCCGCGCCGGCGAGGCGCTGATGCTGATCGACCCGCTGGACATCGGCGCCAAGGACCGCCGCGCCTGGATCTACCTGCCCGGCCAGCGCCGCACCAAGGTCGCGCCCGACCTCGCGCACGACACGCCCAACCCCGGCACCGCCGGTGCGACGACCTTCGACGACACCTTCATCTTCAACGGCTCGATGGACCGCTTCGACTTCAAGCTCGTCGGCAAGAAGGAGATGATCGTGCCCTACAACGCCTACGCCGCGGTCTACGGCGCCAAGCAGGACGACCTGCTCAAGCCCAAGCACCTGAACCCCGACCTCGTGCGCTGGGAACTGCACCGCGTCTGGGTCGTCGAGGCGACGCTGCGCGAAGGCAAGCGCCATGTCTACAGCAAGCGCACCTTCTACCTCGACGAGGACTCCTGGGCCGCGCTGGCGAGCGACCAGTAAGACTCGCGCGGCCAGCTCTACCGCACCGGCTTCGCCTACATGGCGCCGAGCTACGACCTGCCCGCCCCGTACACCGACATGTTCGGCCACTACGACCTCGTGTCCGGCGTGTATTCGCTGACCGGATTCATCGCCGAGACCGGCGGCCTGCGCCACACCAAGCCGCTGGGCGACCGCGAGTGGACCGCCGACGCGCTGGCCGGCGCCGGCATCCGCTGAGCCGCGGCCGGCGCACGCGGAGGCTTCGAGCATGCAACGGCGCACCCTGCTGAGGGCGCTCGCCGCGGACGGCGCCCTGCCCTTCGCGGCGCGCGCCGCGTCGCCCTGGCGCGACCCGCTCGACACGCCCGCCGTCGCCACCCCGCT
>CALJUI010000356.1 GCA_937975735.1 uncultured Rubrivivax sp. | reverse complement strand
TGCCTTGGCCGCCGCCGCCCGACCAGCGCTCGCGTCGGCCGGTGGGGAACGGCCCGCGCCGCGCCGCGCCTCGTCGATCAGGATCTGGCGGATGCCGACGAAGGCCGGTTCGTCCCGCAGCGACTCGCGGTACATCAGGTAGATCGGGCGTGGCTGGTTCGGGGCATCGATCGCCAGTTCGACCAGCGGGAACCGGGTCTGCAGCAGCCGCACCGGATAGCGCGGCAGCACCGCCAGATGGCGGCCCTTCATCAGCAGACCCAGCAGGATCACGGCGTCGCCCAGCGTGGTCGCCTCGACCCGCGTGCGGCCGACGCCGGCTTCGCGCAGCATGCCGAAAACGGCCTTGTCGAACGGCGAGGCGATGCCCAGCGTCAGCCAGCGCTCGTCGTCGGCCTCGCCACGCGGCAGCGTGGCGGCCTCGGCGAAACGGTGCCCGGGGCCGCAGAACACGCCCAGCTCGTCGTCGACCAGGAGCTCGCGCACGATGCCCTCGGGCGGGTGCTCGCGCCACGACGGCGCGATCACGAGGTCGTGCCGGCGGTCGATTAGCTGGTCCAGCAGCAGGTGCGGGCGTTCGGAGTGCAGCACCAGTGCATGGCCAGGGTGTTGCGCGATCAGGAGCTCGGCCACCGCCGGCAACAGCGCCGCGCCCACCATCGGGCCGGAACCGATGCGCACCTGGTGCTGCAGCCCGAGCTTGGAGCGCGCGCCGGCGGCCGCGGCGTCCTGGACACGGCGCTGGATCTCGCTGCCTTCGCGCGCCAGCAACTCGCCCAGCGGCGTGCTGCGCACCCCCAGGCGGCTGCGCACGAAGAGCTGCCCGCCGGCCTGCATCTCCAGGGTCTTCATGTTGTGCGTCAGCGTCGGCTGCGTCAGGTGCAGGTGCTTGCTGGCCTGGGTGATGGAGCCTTTCTCCAGGATCGTCGCCAGCTGGACGAGGTGCCGTGGATCCATAGATCTGCTTTTGGTGTGAGCGCGACATTTCAATTTTACAGATGAAACGACGCCGGCTAGTCTGTGGTCACCGCTTCAGGCCGCCCTGCAGCGGCCCACCGGGCACCACGCCCTGGGACCCAGAACCCGGACAGGAGACAGCATGCACAACGGACTCGCCCGCGCCGCGGGCACCCTCGCCCTTTCACTGGCCGCGCTCGCGGCGACCGCGGCCCACGCGGCCAAGGTTTCGATGGAGACCACCGCCCCCAACAGCGTCGTCGGCCTGATGCCGCAGAGCATGGCGCCTTTCTGGGCCAAGGCCGGCCTGGACGTGGAACTGGCCATGGGCCAGACCCTGTCCAAGTCGCAGCTGAAGATCGGCCAGGGCTCGCTGGACTCGGCGGTCATCCCGCTGCCGTCCTACATCGACCTCGTCGAGGGCCGGGGGCCGTACTCGCAGATGGGCGGCAAGGCCAAGGCGATGGCCGGCAACGTGCGCTCGCTCTTCGCCTTCTCCGCCAGCACATGGCACCCTATCGTCTGGGCCGACGGCGCCATCAAGACCTGGGCCGACATCAAGGGCAAGCGCGTCTACATCGGCCCGCCCGCCGGCGCCGCCAACCTGCAGATCAGGAGCCTGATCAAGGCCGCCTCGGGCTACGAGGAAGGCAAGGACTACGAGGGCATCAAGGCCCCCTGGGGTGTCGCCACTGCGGGCTTCCAGGACGGCCAGTACGACATGTACATCGGCGCCTTCTCGCTCGGTTCGCAGTCGCTGGTGGAGTTGTCGCTGTCGCGCAAGATCCGCCTGCTCGGGCTGAAGGACCGCACCGCCCCGGCGGCTGCGCTGGGCATGCAGGTCAACACGATTCCGGCCGGCACCTACCCGGGCATGGTCAACACCGAGCCCGTCATCACCTGGCAGACCCTGATGATGATGGCGGTGAACAAGGACGTCCCGGAAGACGTGGCCTACAGGCTCACGAAGACCTACTTCGAGAGCCTGCCGGCGCTGAAGTCCGGCAACGCGGCACTGGCCGTGCTGAGCGCGGACGATGCGCTGAGCGGCCTGGTCGCGCCGCTGCACCCGGGTGCGCTGAAGTACTACAAGGAGATCGGACGCGAGGTGCCCGCCGCCTTGACGGGCCGCTAGCACGCCGACGACCGGCCGGCACGCCGCCACGCGGCGCCGGCCTGTCGGGCATCTCGTCCCGATGCCCGCCCGCTCCCCGCTGGAGACCCCTCGATGACCTCCGCCTCCACATCTGTCCCGTGGCGCGGCCGCATCGCGACCGTGCTGGGCCTGGCCGTGACCGTCTACGGCATGGCCAACGTCATGCCCGCGATCGGCAGCTTCCGCCTCGGACCGTTTCCGATGGAGATGTTCCGCGCCACCTTCTTCACCCTGTGCGCCTGGGTGGTGGCGACCTCGCTGAGCGACAGGCGCAGCGAGCCGGCGCACGGTGTCCTGTGGTTCGCGGGGCTGCTCGCCGCCGCGGTGCTGAGCGGCGCCGCCTGGTCGTACTACGACGTCGCCATCGCGATGGACAGCGCGATGATCCTGTTCGGCCCGCGCGAGGCCGCCATCGCGGTGGCCGCCGCCGTCGCGGCGCTGTTCTTCTGCTGGCGCATCTGGGGCGCCCCGGTGGCGCTGCTCGGCGGGCTGGGCATGCTGTACCTCGTGACCGGCCCCTGGTGGCCCGGCTTCCTGCAGACCGCCGGCGGCGACGTGACCGAACTGCTGGCCCAGAACCTCTGGTACAGCCTGGACACCGGCATCCTCGGCGGCACCTTCGCGATCGTGATCACGACGGTGTTCCCGTTCATCGTTCTCGGCGCGCTGCTCGAGGGCGCCGGCGCCGGCGCGTCGATGATCCGCATCGCCTTCTCGCTGATGAAGCGCACCGCCGGCGGGCCGGCGCACGCGGCGGTGCTGTCGTCGGCGCTGTTCGGCTCGGTTTCGGGCAGCGCGGTGGCCAACGTGGTCGGCACCGGCGTCGTGACGATCCCGATGATCAGGGCGCGCGGCTTCTCGGCCAACTTCGCCGGCGGCGTCGAGGCCGCCGCCTCGTCGGGCGGCCAGATCATGCCGCCGATCATGGGCGCGGCGGCGCTGGTGATGGCCGACTACGTGGGCGTGAGCTACTTGACGGTGGTGATCGCCGTGCTGCTGCCGGTGCTGGCCTACTACGTCAGCCTGGGCGCGATGATCTTCTTCGAGGCGCGGCGGCTGGGCATCCGCGCCGACGCCACCGACACCAGCGTGGCCGCACCGACGCGGCAGGACTGGCTGAACCTGCTGCTGGTCTTCGGCCCGCTGGCGACCATCGTCGTGCTGCTGATCGCCGGCCTGTCGGCCGCCGGTGCGTCGATGGCGGCGATCGGCCTGCTGCTGCCGCTGTCCTTCATCAACCCGGCGGTACGCCGCCAGCCGTGGCTGCTGATCAAGAGCCTGGCCAACGGCGGCTCGACCTTCGCCGGGCTGCTGATGGCCATCGCCGCGGTGGGCATCGTGATCTCGACGCTGTCGGCGACCGGCGTGCCGGTGAAGTTCGGCGTGCTGCTGTCCGAGGCGCTGGGCCACTCGCTGCTGGTGGCGCTGCTGGTGGTGGCCGGCGGCTGCGTCGTGCTCGGCATGGGCATGCCGACGCTGCCGGCCTACGTCACCGTGGCCGCGATCGCGCTGCCGTCGATGAAGGCCTTCGGGCTGGAGCCGCTGACGGCGCACATGTTCGTCTTCTTCATCGCCGTCGCGTCGGCGATCACGCCGCCGGTGGCGATCGCCGCCTATGCCGGTGCGGCGATCTCCGGCGGCCGGCCGATCGCCACCGCGGTGCAGGCCTCGCGCATCGGCATCATGATCTTCATCGTCCCGTTCGCCTTCGCCTACAACCCGCTGATCCTGACCGTGCCGGAGGCCGGCGCGGTCTTCAGCTGGGGCGCCTATGGGCTGCTGATCGCCAAGCTGCTGGCGGCCATCTACGTGCTGGGCAGCGCACTGGTGCGCTTCGACAAGCGGCCGCTGGGCTGGATCGAGGTGGCGCTGCGGCTGGTCGCGGCGGTGCTGATGTTCGCCCCCGGCACGCACACCGACCTGGTCGGCGCCGTGCTCGCGGCCGTGCTGCTGACCCAGCATCACCTGCGCCGCGGCGGCGCCAGGCCGCAGGCCGCACCGATCGACGAACCGAGGACGCCATGACCCGCCCCAACATCATCTTCATCGTCTCCGACGACCTCGGCTACGCCGACCTGGGCTGCTACGGCGGCCGCGACGCGCCGTTCGGGGCCGTCTCGCCGAACATCGATGCGCTGGCCGCCGGCGGGCTGCGCTTCGAGGAAGGCTACGCGAACTCGCCGGTGTGCTCGCCGACACGCTTCGCGATGATGACGATGCGCTACCAGTACCGCCTGCGCGGCGCGCTGGAAGAGCCGATCAACAGCCGCAGCAAGGGCGACCCCAAGCTGGGCCTGCCGCCGGAGATCCCGACCCTGCCTTCGCGCCTGCGCGACGCCGGCTACGCCACCGGGCTGGTCGGCAAGTGGCATCTGGGCTACCCGCCGCACTTCGGTCCGCTGCGGTCGGGCTACGACGAGTTCTTCGGCATCATGGCCGGCGGCGTCGACTACTTCACCCATTGCTCGAGCAAGGGCGATCACGACCTGTTCATCGGCGAGCAGGAGCACCGGGAGGTCGGCTACCTGACCGACGTCTTCTCCAAGCGCGCGGTCGACTTCGTGCAGCGGCATGCCGAGAGCGCGAAGTCGGGCCGGCCCTTCTTCCTGAGCCTGCACTACACCGCGCCGCACTGGCCCTGGGAGACGCGCGACGACGCGCACGTCGCGCCCGAGGTGGCGGCCAACCTGTTCCACCTGCACGGCGGCAGCGTCGACACCTACCGACGCATGATCCATCACATGGACGAAGGCATCGGCGGGCTGGTCGACGCATTGCGCCGGGCGGACCAGCTGGACGACACGCTGATCGTCTTCACCAGCGACAACGGCGGCGAGCGCTTCAGCGACAACTGGCCGCTCGTGGGCGGCAAGATGGACCTGACCGAGGGCGGCATCCGCGTGCCCTGGATCGCGCACTGGCCGAAGGGCATCCCGGCCGGCGGGGTCAGCGCGCAGCACTGCATGACGATGGACTGGTCGACGACCTTGCTCGACATCGGCGGCGGGCAGCCGCACCCCGAGTTCCCGCCCGACGGCGTGTCGCTGCGGCCGCTGCTGGCCGATCCCTCGGCGGTGTTCGCGCGGCCGATGTTCTGGCGCATGAAGCACCGGCAGCAGCGCGCGATGCGCGACGGCCGCTGGAAGTACCTGAAGGTCGACGACCACGAGTACCTGTTCGACATCGCCGGCGACGCCCGCGAGCGCGCCAACCTCACCGAGCGCGAGCCGGGCCGCCTGCAGACGATGCGCGAGGCGTGGCTGGCCTGGCAGGGCCCGATGCCGCCGATCCCGCCCGACGCCTCGGTCAGCCTCGGGTACACAATCAAGCACATGCCCCAGCGCTGAGCCGGTCCGGTCGGCCCGGCCGGCGGGCCCCTCGTGCCCTGCAGGACGATCCATGAACGACATCGCCGCCCCCGAACTCGAACTGCTCGCGCGGCTGGTCGTGCGCGTCGCCGAACCGATGGAGATCGGCGACGTCGGCGGCGGCCGCCGCCGGCTGATCCCGATCCTCGGCGGCGAGGTGCTCGGCCCGCGGTTGAAGGGCGTCGTGGAACCCGGCGGCGCGGACTTCCAGCTCGTGCGGCCCGACAGCGTGGCCGAGCTCGACGCCCGCTACGTGCTGCGGCTCGACGACGGCACGCCGGTCTACGTGACGAACCGGGCGCTGCGCCGCGCCTCGCCGGAAGTCACCGAGCGCCTGATGCGCGGCGAGCCCGTCGACCCGTCGCAGGTGTACTTCCGCTGCCTGCCGTCGTTCGAGGTGGCCGACGGGCCCTGGCGCTGGCTGGCGCAGTACCTCTTCGTCGGCACCGGGGTGCGCCGCCCCGACGCGGTGGAGATGGCCTTCTACCTGCTACGCTGATCGCGCGATGATCGACAAGACCTGCGCGAGCCTGGCCGAGGCGGTGGCCGACGTGCCCGACGGCGCGACGGTGATGGTCGGCGGCTTCGGCCCGGCCGGCCAGCCGGCCGAGCTGATCGACGCGCTGATCGCGCAGGGCGCGCGCGACCTGGTCATCGTCAACAACAACGCCGGCAACGGCGACCACGGCCTGGCCGCGCTGATCAAGGCCGGCCGCGTGCGCAAGATCATCTGCAGCTTCCCGCGCCAGACCGACTCCTGGCACTTCGACCGGCGCTACCGGGCCGGCGAGATCGAGCTCGAACTCGTGCCGCAGGGCAACCTGGCCGAGCGCATCCGCGCCGCCGGCGCCGGCATCGGCGGCTTCTTCACCCCCACCGGCTACGGCACCGAGCTCGCGCGCGGCAAGGAGACCCGGGTCATCGACGGCCGCGGCCATGTGCTGGAGTCGCCGATCCACGCCGACTACGCGCTGATCAAGGCCGAGCGCGGCGACCGCTGGGGCAACCTGTGCTACCGCAAGACGGCGCGCAACTTCGGGCCGGTGATGGCGATGGCGGCCAAGGTCACCGTCGCCACCGTGCACGAGATCGTGCCGCTCGGCGGCATCGACCCGGAGACGGTGGTCACGCCGGGGCTGTTCGTGCAGCGCCTGGTGCACATTGAGCGCACGCCCACGCGCGGCGTGCAGGCGGCGGCATGAGCGCGCCGTCGACCGGCCGCTGGAGCCGCACGCAGATGGCGGCGCGGGTCGCGCGCGACATCGAGGACGGCATGGTCGTCAACCTCGGCATCGGCCTGCCGACGCTGGTCGCCGACCACCTCGCCGACGGGCTCGAGGTGATGATGCACAGCGAGAACGGCGTCATCGGCTTCGGCCCCGCGCCGCCGCCGGGCGAGGAGGACCACGACCTGATCAACGCCGGCAAGGCGCCGGTGACGCTGCGCCCCGGCGGCTGCTTCTTCCACCATGCCGACAGCTTCGCGATGATGCGCGGCGGCCACCTGGACGTCTGCGTGCTGGGCGCCTTCCAGGTGTCGCGCCGGGGCGACCTGGCCAACTGGCACACCGGCGCGGCCGATGCGATCCCCGCGGTCGGCGGCGCGATGGACCTGGCGATCGGCGCCAAGCGCACCTGGGTGATGATGGATCACCAGACCAAGCAGGGCGAGGCGAAGATCGTCGAGACCTGCAACTATCCGCTGACCGGCCTGGCCTGCGTCAGCCGGATCTACACCGATCGCGCGGTGATCGACGTCGGGCCGGACGCGCTGCAGGTGGTCGAGCTCGCGCCGGGCCTGTCCTTCGAGCAGTTGCAGGCGATGACCGGCGTGCCGCTGGAGCCGCCGGCCGGCTGACCGGCGATCAACCGATGGTCATCAGGCTCGCGTTGCCGCCCGCCGCCGCGGTGTTGACGCTGAGCGAGCGTTCGGTCAGCAGCCGCTCGAGCGGCACCGCGTCGTCGCCGGGGTCGAGCGCGGTCAGGCCGACCACCGGCCCGGGCCGCTCGGCCAGCGCACCCAGCACGGCCAGCCGGTCGTCGGCGTCGCCATGGTGCAGCGCCGCGTCGAGGTGGATCGTCTCGGCGCGCCAGTCCTGCGCCAGCGCCACGCGGTCGCGCACCGGATGCGGCAGCGCCTCCCACAGCGCACGCGCGTCGGCGGGCCAGACCGCGCGTCCGCCGACCGCGAGCACCGCGGCCAGCTGCACCAGCCGGTCGGCCTCGGTGCTCGCGAGGCACAGCACCGCCTCGCGGGGCAGCATGGCGTAGAGGTTGGCCTCGCCGGTCGGGCCGGGCAGCGGAGCCCATTCGGCCGAAGGCGGCAGGCGGTAGAGCGCCTCGCAGGCACGCTGCAGCCGCTGGTCACCGCGCGATTGGGCCCAGTCGCGCAGCGCCAGGCGGGCGAGGGCGCTCTCCGTGGGCATCGACGGCAGCCAGCCGCGAGGCGCGGCCGCGGCGCCTTTCCGGTCGGCCATCGTCGCGCGCGGCGCCGCGTCGGCCGGCCGCGCGCTCAGCAGGCGCAGCAGGTACAGCGGACCGCCGGCCTTCGGCCCGGTGCCAGACAGGCCCTCGCCGCCGAAGGGCTGCACGCCGACG